>CAZKPD010000104.1:0-4252 GCA_964554585.1 uncultured Rikenellaceae bacterium | reverse complement strand
GAACCCTACGTGCAAACGGTAATGTACGTAAAGGGCAGTGAAATCAATGCTGAGCTGGTCAAAGATGCTGATGTGCTTATTGTGAGAACTCGAACTGAATGCAATGCGCAATTGCTCAAAAATTCTTCGGTGTCTGTAATTGCTACTGCTACCATTGGTACCGACCATATTGACCTAAAATATTGTAAAGCGAATGGGATTAAGGTATACAGTGCTCCGGGTTGCAATGCAGGAGGAGTATTACAATGGGTGCTGGCTGCACTGTTTTCTATCCTGAACCATGAAGAAATAAGTGCTCTATCTGCATTAACCTTTGGCATTGTGGGGGTAGGTAGCATTGGTAAACGCGTGGAACAGGCGGCTACAGCTTTGGGTTTTAGGGTTTTGGTTTGTGACCCGCCACGTGCCCTAGAAGAGAATGATTCCCGCTATGTTTCTCTTCAACAATTAGCACAGCAATGTGATGTGGTTTCTATCCATGTACCATTAACTAGTAGCGGAATCCATAAAACTCACCATTTGATAGATGGTCATTTTTTGGATCAGCTCAAACCAAATGCTATCCTACTTAACAGTTCGAGGGGTGGAGTGGCAGATGAACATGCGCTGTTAATGAGCTTGCTTCGCAAGCCTATCCGTTTGGGGATTGATGTTTGGGAGAATGAGCCTAATATCAATAAGGAACTCTTGCGCCATGCGCAAATTACCACACCCCATATTGCCGGCTATAGCCTTGAGGGAAAAGTGAATGCCACTCGTATGGTAGTAGGCGCTTTAGCTGGGCATTTAAGTGTTCCCATTGATCCTGAAAGGTTGGGGAGTGAGGATGTGAGCAATAGTACTCCCATCCAGATAGCACCGTTTCTTAATCAGGATAGGATGGATTTAAAAGCATTTTTTTGCAGCCTATGTCCCATCTTCGATGATGGTAAGTTACTTAAAAAGGACCCGGACACTTTTGAGCAACTAAGGAATGGGTATGAGCTGCGCAGAGAGTTTAGCGCTTATCGTATTACTGATTCTAGCCTTGATGAAATGGGAATCGATTGGAGTAAAATGGGTTTTAGTTTTGCTAATAACCTATAAACCAGAGTACTTTCTCTTCTTCTAGACATCTGTCTACCAGCGCAATAAGGTTTTTGTTGATTAGCATAAGCTTTCGCAGATAGAATTTCCAGCGTTTCTCCCAGTAAGCATCCGCCTGTTCCAACTCTTCAAGTAAATTTTTACCCAGAAAAATGCCCAGCACGTAGTGCTTAAACTCATTGAGGGTATCAATCTGACGAAGGACATTAAAATTCACCTCAAGCTCGTTTCTCAGCGGGATCATCTTTCGAATGTCGTATAGGGTTGATCCCAAAATATCAAAAAGATGATTACTTCGCTCAAAGCATCCTACAAAAATGTTAAAGATTTGTGCATTGAGATAGAGCGATTCATTATCGCACCTTTGGTACATTTGGTTGGTTCCGGTAATGTTGAATTCAACAAAATCGATGCACTCATCTTTGGTCATTAACCCCAGTTTCATAGCGACTGTTTTGGTTAATCAAATGTAAAGATTCAAACGATTTTCTCCAAGCATTATCTGGTTAGCGATTTGGGTTTTTATCGGGCAAGCAATTTAACCCAAGTATAGGTTTAATGCTCCGATTGTTTTGAAACAAATGGGTTAAATCTCCGAAGTCTTGCTCTGTCCTACTACAGAGCTGATAACCTTACCCTTAGCAAGGGTTGTTTCTAGGGTATCACCTGCTTGCAGCTGTGAAGGGTCTTTTATGGTTACCCCCATAAATTTTGTGATAGAGAATCCTTTGTTAAGCAATAGTTCAGGATCATTTGCCATTGCTGCTTTTTCAAGCATATTGAGAGATTCCTCTTTTCTCTCCAACAGTTTTCGGGTTTGGTGTGTGAGATTTTTTTGAAAAGTATTCAATATGTTATAGGTTCCCTTTACATGCCAGGTTATTCCCCACTGCATCCGTTTTTCAATTTGGTCAAGATGTAGGTTTTCCTTAGCAGAAATTAAACTTACCTGATTGTTAAACGAGGTGGTCAGATTATGCAGCACTCTACTCTCTACACTTATCCTTTTCAGCAGTTGAGGAGTTATGCCTAATTGCATCCTATGGATTTGTTGTTTCCCTTGAGCTATGATGCTAAGAACAGAATCCACAAATCTTTCACTTGTTTCAATCATCCGATTTTCTGCATTGCTAAATCGGTTGATAAGAAATTCTGCAACCGCAGTGGGGGTTTTAAGGCGTGTATGAGCGACCATGTCAGCAATGGTGTAATCCTTTTCGTGACCAATGCCGGTTAATATGGGAATGGGAAATTGTGCGATATGGGTTGCCAGCGTGTAGCTGTCAAAGCAGCTTAAATCCAGCTGCGAACCACCACCTCTAATGATTGCAACCAGATCCCACTGTGAGAGCTGCTCAAAAATTTGCTCCAGTGCACCGGTAATCGAATCCTCAGCCTTATCGCCCTGCATGGTAGCTTCGAAGAGATGATGGATAAAAGTATATCCAAACGGATTCTGTGCTAGTTGATGTGTAAAATCTTGATACCCTGCAGCAGTCGGCGATGAAATTATGGCAATTCGTTTGGGCAACAAAGGCAAAAAGGTTTCCTTATTCATGTCGATGACCCCATCCTCCATAAGCCGGTTGATGGTTTGCTGGCGCTGATGCTCCAAATCACCTAAAGTGTAGCTGGGGTCAATATCAATGATATTGAGCGACAGGCCATAAAGAGGGTGGAGGTTGACACTGCATTGGACCAAAACCTTAATTCCCGAAGTGAGGCTTACTCCTGTTGTGGTTTCAAAATAGGGTTTAAGCGATCGGTAATTGCGTGCCCATATGGTACCTCTAAACTTCGCTTTTACATAATCCGATTTCTCATCCTTTTCGATAAGTTCAAGATAGCAATGTCCCGATGGATTCTCTTTAAAATCGCTTATCTCACCAATCACCCAAGTGAGAATGGGCAGATTCATCTCAATGGCTTGCTGAATCCTAACGCTTAAATCATGCAGAGACAGAGCCTCATTTCTCATATTGGCTAGTTAACTTTTAATATTTTTCCACTATAGCTGTTGCTGCCTGTTTTTAGTTGTACAACGTATAGCCCGGGAGCAAAGTGTTCCAAGGCGTCAATGGTAAACTCGTTGCCTAATGGATGGATTTCTTGTTTAATGATTTCGAAGCCTGTTGCTGTGCTAATGGATAGGGTGTAGGTACTTGCCAGTGGACTAGGTAGCATTAGGGTTATTTGCCCCGATGTGGGGTTAGGATATATGCTGATCTGCTGAACGTAAGATTGATGATTCACATCAGTGGGTATAAGGGCAAAATTGGGCAATCCGTAACCCTGTTCGATATTGGGATTATTAAAAAGATGAGCCGATTCAATGATTAATTGGTGAATCTCTTGAGCGCTATGACTGGATTTGGCTTGCCATAGGCATGCGGCTAATCCTGCTAAAACAGGTGATGACAGAGAGGTCCCGCTAGCAGTTCCCATACTTCCGTCATCCCATTGTACTGCGGTATCGTAGCCCATGGCTACCACATCCGGTTTTACTCGTCCGTCGGCTGAAGGACCTTCGGAGCTGAAGTAAGCTAAATTACCATTGGCATCAACGGCACCTACTGCGATTACGTTAGGTGAATCGGATGGTGAGATTAGCTTTTGCCAGCTATTATATCTTTCATTCCCCACGCTATTTACCACGAGGACTCCCTTTGAGCCCACAAAGTTTGCCCCTTGTGCAACCGGTGTGGTTTGCCCATCCATATTGGCGTAGGTATGGTTCTGCGTATTGTCATCAAACTGGTAGTACCCTAGTGAAGAGTTGATCACATCTGCACCAATACTGTCGGCTAGCTGAGCTGCGTACACCCAGTTATACTCTTCGATGAGCTGTTCATAATTGGCATTTTCACTTCGAATAAGGGCATAATGCGCCTCCGGTGCAGTGCCCACATGCTGATTGGGAATATGGGTTGCCATAGCCGAAAGCACTATGGTACCATGGTAGTGCTCATTAAAAAGATTTGAGTTAGGATTAGCCACATCACGCATAAACACCACCCGATCCTCATACCACATATCAAAAAAGCCCGATAGGACATCTGCATTCCTAAAGCCTGCATCAATCACCGCAATGAGCATTCCTTGTCCGCGATACCCATTGTTATGTAATACGTGCCCATTCATCATTTTAATCTGTTGCCTAGCTGTA
>CAZKPD010000103.1:0-8966 GCA_964554585.1 uncultured Rikenellaceae bacterium | reverse complement strand
AAAGGGTTTGATGATTTTTTTAGTGGTTTGCGGAAATTTGGCAGAGAACCAAATACCTAGGATGATGGGAATCCCCAGTAGGATAAATACGGTTTTCACCATCTCCCAAACATCAATGCTAATAGGGATAACCATATCGGCGGTACCTGAATAGAGCCCGCCCCACAGCCAAAAGTTGAAGGGGGTCATGAAAATGGCCGATAGCGTTGCCACGGCAGTAAGGGTGATGGATAGTTCGAGGTTTGCCTTGGCTATGGAAGACATGAAATTTGAGATATTTCCACCCGGACATGCCGCCACTAGAATCATACCCAAAGCCACGCTTGGGGCCGGTTTGATAACAAGAATTAATAGAAATGTGAGTGCCGGTAGGGCCACAAATTGAGATAAAAAACCGATAATAAACGACTTGGGTTTACTGATTATCTCACGGAAATGACTCAGCTTTATCTCTAGGGCTATCCCAAACATGATAAAGGCTAAGGTAATATTCATAAAAAGGAGCCCGCCTGTGCTGAAGTTTAGCCTTATCCAGTCCAAAAACTCCAAATTCTTTTTCAGGTGCAGCTCTACTTTGGCCACTTTATGTTCGGTAATTTCAACCCGATGCCGTTTAGTATAATAGTAGTCTTCACCCGAGAACTGTCCGTCGGGTGAACCGGCAATGGTCAGCACCTCTTGGTCTTTCATCCCAACCCTTAGCAAGCTTACCCTATGCTGTGGAATAGTGTCTGTAAACTTTGAATGTTTTTGGGGACGTACCCTTTGCCCAATTCGGATATCCACTACTTCGCCATTCTCCAATACCACTTGATCGTCATCAAAGAACCACCTAGAAACATCTACAATTTTAAGGGGCTCTCCGGCAATGGCTTTTACCTGTTCAACATCCATTCCTTCATGAACATTTCTAAGAGTTTTAGGGTAGTTTTGAGCTACAGTAGTTGAAGAATTAAGGGTAAGCAATGAGGCCGACAGAACTATAGAAGCCACTAAAAACTTAGCGATAAGAGTATATTTTTTCATAGGCTGAGATTAAGAACTTTCTGTTAATGGATTGACTTAGGGTGTAGCCAAAAGTTAAGTATTAGTCGTTTAGTATTTCTCGTAAGAGTTTCCCTTGTTCTTCAAATCCTTTCTTCCCTAACAAGGCAAACATATTCTTTTTATATGCTTCAACGCCCGGCTGATCAAAGGGGTTAACGTCAATATAATAACCGCTTAATGCGCAAGCCTTTTCATAGAAATACATTAAATAGCCAAGCCAAAACTCGTTAATCTTTGGAATTTCGATATGTATAATTGGCACCTTGCCATCAAGGTGGGCAAGCGTAGTACCTTTAAGCGCCATTTCATTTACTTGGGAGAGCCTTTTGCCTGAGATGTAGTTGAGCTCATCCAGGTTTTTGTCATCTTCTGGGATAGTTAGCGTATGGTTAGGATCGGCCACATTAATCACGGTTTCGAAAAGGTTGCGCTGCCCATCCTGTATGTATTGCCCCAAGGAGTGTAGGTCGGTTGTAAAGTTAACTCCGGCAGGGAAAATCCCTTTGCCGTTTTTCCCTTCGCTCTCACCGTAGAGCTGTTTCCACCATTCGGTTAGGTAGTGTAGCTTGGGCGTATAATTAACCATAATCTCTATCCCATACCCTTGTTGGTAAAGCGCATTTCGTGCAGCAGCGTAAAGGCATGCCACATTCTGCTCAAATGGGGTGTCTTGTCCGGTTTGCTGTTGAGCCTTTTTGGCTCCCTCAACTAGCTGAGTGATATCGAACCCTGCTAGGGCAATGGGTAATAGCCCCACAGGAGTTAAAACGGAATACCGACCACCCACGTCATCGGGAATAACAAAGGTCTTGTAACCCTCCTCTTGCGACTGTTGCAGAAGAGCACCCTTAGAGGCATCCGTTATAGCCACTATACGTTTTGAGGCCTCCGCTTTTCCAACCTTGTTCTCAAGGTGCTGCTTAAGCAACCTAAAGGCTATGGCAGGTTCGGTAGTGGTGCCCGATTTGGAGATAACCACAATGGAGTAGAATCGGTTATCGAGCAGCTGGAGGAGCTCTGCATGGTAATCTTCGCAGATGTGATGGCCAGCAAAGATAATGTGAGGTGATTTGTCGGGTAAAAATTCCGAAAAGGAGTGGTTTAGGGCTTCTAATACCGCTTTGGCACCTAGGTATGAACCGCCAATCCCTACTACAACTACAATTTCACTTTTTGCTCTAAGGTCATTTGCACATTGGCTTATGGCGTTTAGCTCTTCATGTGAAATGGAAGAGGGAAGGTCTAACCATCCCAAAAAGTCGCTGCCTTTACCAATTTTGTTGTGCAAAACCTTTTGGTTATGTTCAAAAGTATCGCGCATGCTTTGAACTGTACTTTGAGTGGCAAACTCAAAAATGTCGTCAATAATAACTCTCATTGAGTCCATGGCAAATGGGTTTAGTAGGTTATTTCAATTTTTCAATCAAAATTCGCATTTCAACGCTGGGTGCAATGCCCTCGTAAAGGATGTGGTAAACCGCTTCGGTAATGGGCATTTCTACTCCGAATTTTTGGTTAATGGTGTGAATACACTCGGTAGCGTAATAGCCCTCGGCTATCATATTCATCTCCAGCATGGCGGCTTTAACGGAGTATCCTTTCCCTATCATGGTGCCAAACAGCCGATTACGGCTGAATTGGGAGTAGCTGGTAACCAACAGGTCGCCTAAGTATGCCGATGTGTTTGTTTCTCGTTCGCTGGGGTAGGTCATGTCCAAAAACCGTTTAATCTCCAGCTGCGCATTACTAACCATCACCGCTAAGAAGTTGTCGCCATAGCCTAAACCATGGGCAATGCCTGTGGCAAGAGCAAAAATGTTCTTGAGTACTGCGCTGTATTCGGTTCCGTAGATATCGGTCCCTGTTGTTGTCTTAATGTAGTAGGAACTAAATAGCGATGCAATATGCTCTGCATCAGTTTGACGCTTGCACGAAAAGGTGAGGTATGATAGTCGCGAAAGCGCTACCTCTTCGGCATGCGAAGGACCACTAATCACCCCGATATTGTCAAAAGGCACATTGTAGTGTTGATTAAAATACTCGGCAACAGTGATGTTATCCTTCGGAATAATCCCTTTGATAGCGGTAATTACCACCTTGTCTTTTAGCGAAACGGTTAAGGGTTCTAACCACATTTTGAGGAATGCGGAGGGAACAACAAAAACGAGGATATCCGAGAGCTCTACAACTTGATTGATATCATTCCCCAAAAAAAGTTTATGGGTATTAAACACAACCGAACTGAGGTAATTGGGATTATTCCCATGCTGTTTTATGCCGTCAATAATGGCTTGTTCGCGGATGTACCAGTTAATTTTTTGCTGATTTTCATGGAGAATCTTAGCAATGGCAGTAGCCCAGCTGCCGCTACCAATAACGCCTATGGATTTTTTTTTCTGCATTCCTTAGGTATAATTCTGTCGATTTTACCATTGTTTGCCGTTCAGCATAGAGTCGTTCCCTTGTAGCTAAACAAGTAAGCCGAAAAATCAGTAACCCTCCTAATACTGCTTGGCAACGTTTGTCCGTCCCATTGGATTGGCTAAGGTAGAGTTTTTTTCCTAAACCCTACTCAAAAATCGGAATGGATTGAAGGAGCGCTACGCCTCCTCAATCCATTTGGCAACTTCTTCTTGAGTAGGATTGCTCAACCCAAGCTTGTTTTTCTTATTAAATCCGCAAAGGTCATTGAATAGTTTTCCGGCCTTTAAGCTTTGTAACGATTGAACAGTGGTGTGCCCCATTCGGTCTAAAACGCTAACCCACTCGGCTGGAATTCCAGCCTTTACAAAGGTTTCAACCGAATCTTTTCGGGTTTTGGGTTCTGGCTTCATTTGGGGGAATAGCAGAACATCCTGTATGGATTGCTGGTTAGTCATAAGCATGGTTAATCGGTCAATGCCAATTCCCATGCCCGAACAGGTGGGCATACCATACTCTAGCGCACGAACATAGTCGTGGTCAATAAACATGGCCTCATCGTCACCCCTCTCGCTCAGTTTGAGCTGATCCTGAAAGCGACCCAGCTGATCAATGGGGTCATTTAGCTCGCTAAATGCGTTGCAAAGCTCCTTGCCGTTTACCATTAGCTCAAACCGTTCGGTTAGCTCAGGATTAGAGCGGTGGCGTTTACTCAGCGGAGACATCTCAATGGGATAATCCGTAATAAAGGTTGGTTGGATGTAGTGGTGTTCGCACATCTCACCAAAAAGCTCATCAATAAGTTTCCCTTTGCCCATAGATTCTTCTACTTCAATGTTTAAATCTTTGCACATTTGACGAAGCTGATCCTCCGATTTCCCGGAGATATCCACGCCTGCATGCTCTTTAATGGAATCGGTCATGCTGATACGCTTGAATGGACGGCGGAAATCAATCTCCTTTTCTCCTACTTGAACCTTTGTAGTACCATGCAGCGCTATGGCTACTCGTTCAACCATCTCTTCCGTAAAATCCATCATCCAGAAGTAATCTTTATAAGCCACGTAAATCTCCATCACCGTAAACTCAGGGTTGTGGGTGCGGTCCATGCCCTCATTACGGAAATCTTTGGCAAATTCATATACGCCCTCAAAACCTCCGGCAATCAATCTCTTTAGGTATAGCTCGTTGGCAATCCTAAGGTATAGCGGCATGTTTAACGCATTGTGATGGGTTATGAAAGGTCGGGCGGCTGCACCACCGGGAATGGGTTGGAGTATGGGTGTTTCAACCTCAAGGTACCCTTTGGAGTTGAAGAAATTGCGCATGGTGTTGATGATCTTGGCACGTTTAATAAACACGTCGCGTATTTGGGGGTTTACCGCTAGGTCAACATAGCGCTGACGGTATCGTTGCTCAGGATCCGAGAAAGCATCAAACACCTGTCCCTCCTTTTCTTTCACGATGGGAAGGGGTCTGATGGACTTTGCCAGTAGGGTAAACTCATGTGCATGGACCGATTTCTCTCCCATTTGGGTGGTGAACGCATGCCCCTTAATGCCCACTATATCTCCAATATCTAAAAGACGTTTAAAAACCGTATTGTAGAGCGTTTTATCCTCTCCCGGGCAAAGGTCATCCCTTCGAAGATAGATTTGTAGCCTGCTCTTCTCGTCCTGAATGACAAAGAATGAAGCGTTGCCCATAATTCGGCGGGTCATAATACGACCTGCTACAACTATCTCTTCTTGGCTTTCGCTCAGCGCGGTAAAATTATCCAAAACCTCTTGTGAGGAGTGCGTTATGGGATACATTGCCGCAGGGTAGGGGTCAATGCCCAAACGGCGTAATTCGGCAAGCGATTCTCTGCGTAGCTGTTCTTGTTCGCTAAGTTCAAACATGTTGGTTCTTGTTTAGAATAAATTTAGCGGTAAAGATAGCTCTTTTACGGTGATCATGGGTTATGCTGTGTGCCATCCTTACAGTATGCATAAATAATATTTTTTTTCAAACTGTTGAGGCTGATGTAAAGAGGTTATATTCTTTCTTTTAGGAAGATATGTAAGGGTAGCGAATGAAAGTGTGAGGATAAGTTGTCGGTTTGTTAAAAAAAAGGTAACTTTCAAACAGAAAAAAAAGAGTTCGTTGGGCCATGTTGGAATAGTTGAGATTAGTAAATTTATTTACTAACAGGCTTGTAGTGAGGGAGAATTGAGAGGTGGTGTCCAGCATTGTTAATGCTCTTGAGTGACTACCCGGTTTATAAATAAGCCGGAATTAAGGTGATTAAAGAAAATATCGACATATAAGTACTAACCGTAAAACGTGAAAATGTGGAATTAGGTAATCGTAAAATGTTGAGGTCTGTTGATAATCATTCGTATTTATACATCATATGATGATTCTACTTAATTTTAGTTTGGACGCATCCATTTTACGAGGTGTTTTTATGCCTAATTTGGTAGGTAAATTTCATTAAGAACCCCGTTTTTCTTGTCGATACTTTTCTTCACTTGGTGTAGGTATGTGAAGTTGAGGGCATACTATTTCCTGTAGTTTTCAGGCAATGTGCTCCACTTCGGAATCTGTAACCATTGGGTTTGATGAAAAGACGATGGACATATAAAGACGCCGGAGACCCCGGTATCATTGAAGGTTTAATGGCCTCTGTGGGAGTGGATAGGGTTTTAGCAACCCTCCTTGCTCAGCGGGGCATTGAAACCTACGAGCAGGCTAAAATGTTTTTTAGACCTAAGCTTGAGGATCTGTACGACCCCTTCCTGCTTACGGATATGCAGAAGGCGGTAGAGCGTATTGATAAAGCCATACAGGGCGGTGAAAAAATTCTGGTTTACGGTGATTACGATGTGGATGGGACTACTGCAGTGGCTCTTGTGTACTCCTTTCTTCGTAAGCGGCATCAGAACCTTGACGTTTATATTCCTGACAGGTATGATGAGGGGTATGGAATATCCTATAAGGGGATCGAGTTTGCCCATGAGCATGGATTTTCGCTGGTCATTGCACTTGATTGCGGCATTAAAGCGGTAGAGAAAATTGAATATGCCAAAGAGAAGGGCATTGACTTTATTATTTGCGATCACCACCTGCCGGGCGATGAGATTCCCAAAGCGGTTGCTGTACTTGACCCCAAGCGCGAAGATTGCACTTATCCCTTTAAGGAGCTGTCCGGATGTGGTGTAGGTTTTAAACTTTTGCAGGGATTCTGCGAGTACAAGGAGATTGCACCAACGGAGCTGTACCCTTTTCTCGATTTGGTTGTGGTGAGCATTGCCTCGGATATTGTTCCTGTTATTGACGAGAATCGGATTTTAGCATACTATGGGTTAAAGCAGCTCAATCTGAATCCCAGTAAGGGAATGAAGGCTATTATTAAGCTTGCAGGGATTGAGCATCATGAGATTGCCATTGATGATATCGTATTCCGTATAGGGCCAAGGATAAATGCCGCCGGCAGGATGGAATCCGGCAAATCATCTGTAGAGCTACTTTGTGCAACCGATGACAGCGAGGCTGTTGAGATGGGGTCTGTGATAAACTCTTGCAACAATGATAGGCGATCCATTGACAGAACTATCACTCAAGAAGCGCTTTCGCTGATTGAGTTTGATGAGCATCAGCTGAGTAAAAAAACGACTGTACTGTTTAACCCCAATTGGCATAAGGGGGTAGTGGGCATTGTGGCCTCTAGGCTCATTGAAACCTACTTTCGTCCTACAGTTATACTTACCGAATCGAATGGTTTAGCAACGGGCTCTGCCCGTTCTGTTCCGGGATTCGACCTCTATCAAGCGGTTGAGGCATGCTCCGATCTGCTCGAAAATTTTGGAGGGCATATGTACGCAGCAGGATTATCCATGAAAATTCAAAACGTACCCATTTTTATTGAACGCTTTGAGCGTTATGTGGAGGAGAATATCCTCCCTGAGCAGCTCATTCCGCAGATTGATATTGATTCGAAAATTAATTTTGCTGAGATTACCCCTAAATTTTATCGTATTCTCAAACAGTTTCAACCTTTTGGGCCGGGCAATATGTCGCCTGTGTTTGTAACCGAAAATGTTTACGATACTGGTGATAGCCGTTTGGTTGGGGCTAAAAAAGAGCATATTAAATTTGCCCTAATTCAAGAGGATAATGCGAAGGTGTTTCCCGGGATTGCTTTTCATATGGCTGAACATTTTACAGGGATTCGTAGAGGGCTTCCTTTTAACATATGCTACAGTATTGCCGAAAACAACTATCGCGGCGAGTCGACACTGCAGCTAAGGGTTAAGGATGTTCAGTATTTTTCAGATATTCTTGAGGAGTTGGAAGAGAAGATGGAAGTTGAAAAAAAATGAAAAAGACCGAGTTTTGCCCAAAAATGGTCGGAAGATTTTCTTGGCTTTATAGTGGTAATTCTATTTGTTTTCTTGTCAATAACGAACGTAATTGTTTTCTATGGGTTATATGCCACATAACGGGCCCGGGATTGGCGCTGTGAAGCCCGATGGGTTTTGCTTGCAAAACACATTCAAGGGCGCAGCAGCGTCTCATCGGGCTTCATGGCCCCAATCCTCGTGATGGGGGCTGTAGGCTTCGGCTTTGATGCCTTTCTTTCGTACCCGTTCCGTCCGCATGAAGCCCGATGATTCCCGGGCCCGATGGGGTACAATAGGGGGCGAGAATCCCAACTTGTTGGGATGTAGCCACCGTTAAGCGAAGCGTATTGTACCCCATCGTCCCGCGGCTTGGCTCCCGACCCGTCGGGACGGGCGGCGTAGTACTCTGCACACACCCTGCGAGCCAACGGCCTACCAAATATACGCATTTCTGTCAAACGGGCAAGTCGCCACCGCCTGAAGCCAAGGCGCTGTTATAGCCAGTGTATACATTGTCATTGCTTTGGCGTTTTTAAAGATTTTGCCACAAAATACACCAAGGGCATAAAAAGTAAACCTATTGATAAAGGTAAAAACCAACCACCAACTCCACTTGTACTTCCGGTAACATTTCTGAAGGTCTGTATTACAATTAAACCAAAAATGATAACTATGCTTAATTTTAAATACCTAATCAGTCGCGTTGCATTTGTGTATTGTCTTTGTGCGTTGCCTTCTGTTATGTTATTCGGATAATTAAACACGTGAGGAAACTTGTTAAGAATTGTCAAACCGACAAAAAGAACAGTCACAATAATTGGCAAAATCCAAATTGTCTCTTTAGTGCCAAAACCGTCTGGTTGCCCTGTTACACTGTAGTGTATGGGAATTATCTCAGGGAAATTTCTGTAACAAACAATTGTTAAAACCCATATTTTAAGAAAAAAAAACCAGCCCAAAAACTCAACAACTCTGTCCATTGGTGAAAGTTGTAATTTAATTCTGGGTCTATTACTCATAATTGTCTTCTTACACTATTTTTATCACAGCATTGGCTATAACGGGCCCGGGATTGGCGCTGTGAAGCCCGATGGGTTTTGCTTGCAAAACGCA
>CAZKPD010000102.1:0-8989 GCA_964554585.1 uncultured Rikenellaceae bacterium | reverse complement strand
GATAATATGAGGATGAACCCGGAGCGAATGTTTAAGTATATAAGCAACTCCTTTCCCGAGTTAGATTTCTACGATGGTATTAAAATGAACATGGGGAATACGTGGAGCAATAGCGCCGCAACGGCTTACCTAAAAACGGTAATTAGTCCCAATATCTATTTGCATACCCAGGTGTACGGTTCGTTTCATGCTGCTGACAATCTTAGCAGCTTTGATATGACCCTATATCCCGATACCACAAATGTGGCTGTTGGTTTGCACTATAATACTCGATTTACCAGTAAGATAAACGATTTGAGCGCAAAGTCTGTGCTCAGTATTAAGGCCGGTTATATCCATACTGTTAAGCTGGGGGCAGAGGTAAACGGATACTATTTTGCTAATGGGGCTCAAATCAACCTTATTGATATAGGGCAAAGCGTCCGAGAACCTCTGTTAATAGCCGGTTTTGTGGAAGATAAAATGAAATTTGGGGAGCTGATTGTGCGCCCCGGATTGCGGTTTTCAAACTATTCACTGCATTCGCAGTGGGAGGTAGAGCCCCGAATTAATATGGTACTTTCGTGGCCTCAGGATTGGAAGTTTAAAGCCGCATGGGGTATTTACAATCAGTACATTATCAGCATGAATACCCAAGAGTATGAGGTAAACCAATTCCTCGACTACTACTACCCTTTAAGCCATAACAAACCCTCAAAATCGGTACATTATATCGTAGGGTTTGAAAAACCCTTATTCTCCAACTCCTCTCTTTCGGTAGAGGCCTATTATATCGATATGCCCGTGACCTATACCTTCGATTTGAACCAATCGGAGCAGGAGGCGCACACTTTTTCTGATAAGCTGATGCAGGGAACGGGAAAGTCTTATGGGTTGGAGATAATGTATCATGCCGAGTTTAATAAGCTCTCAGGTTGGGTAAGCTATGGGTTGGGAAGGAGTACGCGCAGCTATCCGCATATTATGGAGGGCAAACCTTTTCTTTTCGATTTTGATAGGATGCATAGCATTAAAACCATGGTTAGCTACCGTATAGCCCCACGCTTAACCTACAATTTTAGCCTATTGGCCATGAGCGGTTTGCCTAAAACGGTAGAAACTGCCATGCAAAACTATCAGTACTACGATCCTATTACCGGAAACATTGCCTTTTATCCTCTGGGAGTTTCATCGGGTAAGAACAATGCCCGACTGCCTTGGACCATTGATTTGGATATGGGGATTCTTAAGCGCATAAGAAGCGGGTTTGCTGCCGAGCTGCAGCAGCTGATCAATGCAAAGGAATCGTACTATACTATTTCCATTGCCAATATCCTGTTCCTTAAACGCAATGTGATTTGGTATTTTCCGTATGGCGGAGAGAAGTATATACCTGTGGGTATAAACTATTTCCCAACGGTTTCGGCGGGTTATGTTATCAAATTTTAATTAAAATGAATGAGGATTTTACCATGAAGCATAGGGTTTACTTTCTTATTATATTTCTTGCCGGTTTGCTCTCCTCCTGCAACAGCGATTTTTGGCACGATTTTCTGTTGGGCCCTCAGCCCAACTTTATTGATGATCGTCAGATAGAACCCTCCATGAATGTGTTGGGAATTCTTCGTCCCGATTCCATAGACCTTCAGCCCATGTCATTCGTTTTGGTTGAAAAGATGGTTGCGGCAGTGAGCACTCAACCCGATTCATTCAATATTCTTGATGCTGTAGTTGAGATTAGCCTACTAGACCAGTCTGGAGCTGAAGAAACCTATCCTTTTTATCTAGACTCTGCTCAGCTGTTTCCCTCCATCTATCGCCCTGTCGATTTTGCTCCTCAACCGGGTAAAACGTACCGTTTACATTGTGAGCGGGAGGGATTGCCAACCATAACGTCCGAAACAACTTTACCCTTTATACCTGTTCTTACGGGAAACCTAATCAATGTAAACCAACAAAGAATATCTTTTTCCATAGAGCCCGATCCTTCGGTAGCCCTCTATGATGTGTACCTATTTTCTGATCAAAAAGTGGCCATGAAAAGGGTGATTAAGGCATCAGCAGGTGCCACACCTATTGAAATAACTTTTAGTTTCAGCCTCAGCAATAGTGCCATTGTAGCCATTTATGCATACGATCCGCAGCTGGCCGAGTACATCACTTTTCCCAATGTATTTATAAAGCCTAACACTTATAGACCCCCTTTTACCAATGTTTCCGGAGGTTATGGAACCTTTGGCTCCATAAATATGTTGGTTCAACCGGTTTTTTAGGTTGATGAAATAGTTGCGCCACTATTGGTCGATACTAAAACATTCAGTAGTTTTACTTTGGATGTTCTCTTAAATGGTATAGTCTTTGGCGATTAGTGACCAGCTTATCCGTTTATGAACTTAATCTGCAAAATAAACTTGTATGACTATTGGAGTATCACAAGCCATGAAAAAAATCCATCTGCTTTCTACCATATTTGCTATTTGCACTTTGTTATGTGTAACATCTTGCTTATCAGCGCAATCATTTGAGTACACCACGCAAAACAAAAAGGCAATTGCCCGTTACGAAGCATCTCAAAATGCGTATGATAAGCGCAACATGAGCGATGCTGAGAAGTTGCTGTTGGAGGCCATAAAGCTTGACGAGCATTTTATTGAAGCACATTTGCTGCTCTCTCAGGTTTATCAGGTGGTTCAGCGTATTGATGAGGCCATTGGAATGGCAGAACGAGCCATTGAGCTGAATCCTAGTTTTTTTCCACATGCCCATTACAATGTGGCAAATATGCTGTTGAGCCAAGGCGAATACCAAAGAGCATCCGTGTACTACAATTCGTTTTTGAACTATCCCAATATTCGTGAAGAGACCCTGCAGTTGGCTCGGCTTAGGCTAAAAAGCTGCGCTTTTGCCCTTGAGGCTTTAGCCAATCCGGTGCCATTTGTTCCCGTTAGCTTAGGATCCAACGTGAATACCATATACGATGATTACTGGCCCAGCCTTTCGGCCGATGAGAATACGCTGGTGATAACCTCCAATATCCCTAAAGACCCTAGCCTGGAACAGGTAATAGGGAATAGGCAGGAAGATTTTTTTATTACAACCCGAGATGAGAAGGGAAATTGGAAACCGGTAAAGAATATTGGAACGCCAATTAATACACCCTACTTTAATGAAGGTGCCCAGTCCATAACAGCTGATGGAAAAACTATGTACTACACCGTGTGTGAGGGGAGGTGCAATATTTTTGTGAGCAGCTTGCAGGACGATGGCCAGTGGGGTAGGCCGCGTAAACTTCCGGAGCCTGTTAACCTAGGCTACTCAAGCGAAAAGCAACCATCCATATCGCCCGACGGCACAACGCTTTACTTTGTGAGCGACCGAAAGGGAGGTTTGGGTGGCTATGATATATGGCGAGCCAAAAGGATTGATGAGCATCGATGGGAGCAACCCGAGAATTTGGGAGAAACCATTAATACTCCCTTTCTGGAACAGTCCCCTTTTATCCATTTCGATAACCAAACGCTTTACTTTTCTTCCAATGGGCATGTAGGCATGGGTGGGCTCGATATATTTATGACTCAAATGGTTGATGATACTACTTGGACAACACCTATAAACCTTGGATATCCTATCAATACCCATAGGAATGAGGATGGGCTCATTGTAAATGCAATGGGCAATACGGCCTATTTTTCGTCGGAGATTAATCCCGATACCCGACGGGATATTTATACCTTTGAAATGCCTTTGGAGAGTAGGCCTATTTCTTCATCCTATATTACCGGCTCCATTACCGATGAGCGATCAGGCTGGCCCTTACAGGCCGAATTCAGCTTAATTGATGTGGATCAGAATCAGACCATTATGGAAAGTGTTTCTTCTCAGGATGGCGACTTTTTTCTATGCGTTCCCACCAATAGGCGGTACGCCTTTTTTGCCTCCACTCCGGGGTACCTTTTCTACTCGGAACACTTTGATTTAAAGGGAGAGCATAGTGCAACAGAACCTTTTGTGAAGAATATTGAGCTTTCGCCCATACGGGTTAATCAAACTATGGTGATGCGCAATGTTTTCTTCGATACCGATTCCTATGAGCTACTTTTCGAGTCATTGGTTGAACTACAAAAGCTCTACGAACTTCTTAGGGTAAATCCTACCCTAGAAATCTCAGTGGAAGGGCATACCGATAATGTGGGAGAGGAATCGTACAATCAGGTGCTATCAGAGAATAGAGCCAAAGCCGTTGCCCTTTTCTTGGAGCAGAAGGGTATAGCATCTAAAAGGATTGCTTTTAAAGGGTTTGGCGAAAGCCGTCCGGTAGAAAGTAACGATACGCATGAAGGGCGTGCACGCAATAGGCGAACGGAGATACGTGTTATAAAACTTTAGGGCTAAAAAGCCGAATCCATCGCCTTTAGGCTGTGTTCTGTTGTATAACAGAGCGGCAGTAGCGCTCATGTTTTTCAAAAAATCTTTCCTTTGTGTTTGAGTTCAATTGCACAAAAAATGCTGCTATTCCATAGGGAATAGATGAATTGTGCCAGTCTATTTTTATCAAAGCAACACGCCATGAAAGCAATTTTTAGCCATCGGTCAATCCGTCAATATAAATCAGATCCCATTAACGAATCTCTACTGTCCGAAATTTTACAGGCCGGGGTTAGGGCATCTACCACAGGCAATATGCAGGTTTATAGCATTATTGTAACGACAAAAGATGAAATAAAACAACAACTTTTGCCTTGCCATTTCAATCAGAAAATGGTTGTTCAAGCCCCTGTTATACTAACCTTTTGTGCTGATTTTAATCGGTTTAACAAATGGTGTGTCCAGCGTAATGCCGAACCCGGATACGATAATTTTTTGTCGTTCTTCACAGCCGCAATTGACGCCCTTCTGGTTGCTCAGAACGTGTGTATAGCCGCCGAGCATCATGGATTGGGGATCTGCTATTTGGGCACAACCACCTATACTGCCGATAAGATTATTGATGTGCTTAAGCTGCCTCCTGGCGTGGTACCTGTAACCGCCATTACGTTGGGTTATCCCAACGAACAACCTGAACTCACCGATCGGTTGCCCTTGGCCGCTGTTATCCATCATCAAACTTATCAGGACTACTCCGAGGGGGATATTGATCAGATTTATGCGGCTAGAGAGGCCATGCCTTTGACCCAAGAACTATTAAAAGAGAACAGTAAGGAAACTTTGGCTCAAATTTTTACCGATATCAGATACAATAGAAAGGATAACGTTGCGTTTTCAAAAGTGATGCTTGATGTTTTACACAAGCAGGGTTTTATGAATAACCAGCTTTGATCAAATCTTTAACAAAATGGAAGCACACCAGGTATAAGAAGCTAGGGTGTGCTTTTTTTTAATCTTATGTCAGGGAAAAAACTCATACCATTCTTTCTGCTTCTTATCTTGTCTTTTGGATCACAAGGGCAAAGAATGGCTGGCGAAATAAGGTTTGCTGATATTCATACTACCCAAAAGTGTTTCAGCGGAATCGATGCAACCGACTCATTACTAATATGTGATGCATTCAAGCAGTGCTTGTCAAAGCAGTATGGTAAGGGGTTTCTTGAGGCTAGAATAGACTCTGTGGTAGCTGATCAGCAGCATTTGATAGCCTATGGCTTTAAAGGGCATCAGTACGTTTTGCATAGTGTAGAACCCGATAGCATTACAGAACATATCTTTTACCGTGCAGGGGTTCGACATACACGATTAGCAGGTAGACCTCTTGCGCCCGGCTCATTCAGTGATATTTGGGAAACCACCATAGGCTACCTCGAAAATAATGGGTATCCTTTTGCTTCGTTAGCTTTTTATGATGTAACGATTGACGAAGGGGAGGCTCAGGTAAAAACCAGCGTAAACCTTGGACCCAAAATTATTCTCGATACCCTATATCTAAAAGGAGAAGTAAAGGTCAATAGAAAGATGGTAGAGGGGTACTTACGGTTTAAGAAAGGGAGCCCATACAATCAGACTCTATTGTCGAAAATCGACAACTCATTGGCCCAACTGCCCTTTATGCAGGTCATAAAGCCTAGCGAGCTAGAGTTTACACCCGGAAAGGTTCGGGTTCACACCTACTTGGGACCTAAATCGGCCAGCCAGTTTTCGGGCATTATTGGCTTTGCTACAAAAGAGGGGGGTGCATCGGGAGTTGAGCTAACGGGTGATGTGAATCTGAAGTTGACTAACGCTTTCAAGTGGGGTGAGGTCAACTCGTTAAAGTGGCAATCTCTCACAAAAGGGATGCAACGTTTAGATATTTCAACGTCGTGGCCATATATTTTCAACTCCGATATGGCGTTAAGCGGTTCTTTTAATCTACTAAGACGTGACAGTACATATCAAAACATGAATCCGAAAGTAATATTGCAGTTTCGATTGCTATCGAACCAATGGGTAGGGGTAGGAGTAAACTATAAAAGTTCTGCCACCCATTCAGCGCAGGAAATGAAGTTTTCGGGTTATAGCACCGTGCTTTATACCCTCGAATTTTTATCGGGCTATGAGAATAGCGAACCACTTCCCATATCCAAAGTATTCTATAAAGCATCGTTAGGGGCTGGGAAACGGGTAGTTAACTCCAAAATGATCCCGCCGAACGAAAGAACCGGAACCGTGGGAGAGGGCAGCATATACTTTGAGAGCTATGCACCTCTCTATAAAAAAAGGTTAATCCTTTACAATAGGCTGCAGGGTGCAGCCATTCGCCATTTTGAGCCACAGCAGCAGATTATGGAAAACGAGGCATTTTTGATTGGTGGCAGCTCAACCCTTCGAGGGTTTAATGATGAATCCATTACCGTTAGGCAATACATCATGGGGACAATCGAACTCCAATATCGAATTCAGAATGCGCTGAACTTTAGCGTATTTTCCGATTTAGGGTATGCCTCTTATCAAGCAGTTGATCTGTGGACCGATGCGTACCCAAGGTCTGCAGGAGTGGGTGTATCCCTGCTTACTAAAGGAGGTGTAGTACATTTGAGCTATGCAGTAGGTTATGGATTTGGCCAAACCTTTAGCCTCACAAATTCAAAGGTACATGTGGGGTATATCGCCACTTTTTAGGATAGCACCCTATTGATTTGTAAGTTCGGTTGATTTATAGAAGGCTCCATGCGTGAAGATACATCCTGCTAGTGTTACTGTCGCGCTGTATGAATAAATAAAGTTTCTAAAATTTGGAAAAACGTTAAAGTAGTCTTACTTTTGCACCTCGATAAAACAAAAACATTCAACTTTTTTATTTAGTAAAGTATGATTATAGTACCCATTAAAGAAGGCGAAAACATAGAAAGAGCCTTAAAGCGTTTTAAACGTAAATTCGAAAAGACCGGAACCATGAAAGAAATTCGTGCACGTCAGGCGTTTACTAAGCCTTCAATTGAGCGTCGCGAGTCTATGAAAAAAGCGGTTTACGTTCAAAAGCTTCAGCAAAAAGAGGAGTAGTATATTTCTTTTGGATGCATGCGATAATTTGCTAATTTTCCTTGTGTTTTTATTGGCAAATTACTATATTGCATCCAATGAGTATGCTTGATAAATTCCTTTTATATCTTCAGGTTGAGCTAAATTATTCTGCCCGAACCATTAGAGCCTATGGCGATGATTTGAGGCAGTTTTTTTTATTCTGCAACCTAGACCCCGAAACCGTAAATTACAGTACGGTATCTCAGCGGCAAATACGCACTTGGCTTGCCTCATTGCTAAGCAATAGGTTATCTCCCCGTACGGTTAATCGTAAGCTGTCAGCCCTAAGGAGATTTTACAATTTTCTGTTGAGTAGAAAAGTTGTTACATCCAATCCGTTGGCCGAGATATCAGGGCCTAAGATTACCCAAAAACTTCCTTCGTTTATAACCAAAGACGAGGCCTCAAAGCTCCTAGATGGAATAGAGTACTCAGGTGATTTTGTGGGCATGCGAGATTTGACCATACTCTCACTCTTTTACTTTACAGGAGTTCGGGTGTCGGAAATGACTTCGCTCAGGGTTACAGATGTTGATTTTGATTCCCAAACCGTTAGGGTGTTTGGAAAAGGTTCAAAAGAGCGCTTGCTTCCGATTCACCCCTCTCTGATTCCCTTATTGACTGAGTATATCGCGCAGCGGAATACTTTTATCCAGGCGAACCAAACCCCTTTCCTTATTGTTAGTAACAAAGGAGATAAACCCTATCCGGAGATGGTATACAGGATTGTTCGGAGACACCTTTCAATGGTAACAACCCTTGAGAAAAAGAGCCCCCACGTGCTGAGGCATACGTTTGCTACGCATCTGCTTGACGAAGGTGCCGATATTAATGCTATAAAAGAGTTGTTAGGGCATTCCAATCTTGCTACAACCCAGATCTATACCCATACCGGTGTGGATAAGCTTAAAAAAGCATATAAGCAGGCACACCCTAGAGCCTGAAGATTATAAGTAGAATAATGAACCACTAAAAATGGAGGGACGACCCATGAACGTAAAAATTCAATCGATTAAGTTTGATGCTGACAAGAAGTTGGTTGATTTCATCAACGCTAAGATGGCCAAATTGCAAAAATTCTATGATGCAATCATTGGTGCAGAGGTTTTTCTCAAAGTAGAGAATGCCCAAGATGAAGAGAATAAAAATGTTGGTGTTAAATTATTGATTCCAGGGAATGATTTGTTCGTTGAGCGAAAGGCCAAAACGTTTGAAGAAGGGCTCGACGATTGTGCAGAAGTTCTTAAAAGACAGGTTACAAAGTATAAAGAGAAACAAAGAGGTTTATAATCCCTGCATTGTTCACCCATTTTCCCTCTTAGGATCGTGATATGCAAGTACTTGCAAAGTGTTGCCCTCCTAAGAGGGCGTTTTTTTGAATAAATTATAATTTTATTTGGCAGGTAAATAAAATATTCATACATTTGCCAACCGATTTCAGAAGGGTTTGCCCCCTAAGAATCATGCGCTTTGTGAATATAAGCGCCGATGTAGCTCAGTTGGTCAGAGCAGCTGA
>CAZKPD010000101.1:0-9396 GCA_964554585.1 uncultured Rikenellaceae bacterium | reverse complement strand
AGCTCATGGCCATCATGCCCAAGTCTTTCTTACGAATCCGTTTGCCCGAAGCGGCAAATTTGGCAACCGCTGCAACAGGGGTCGATTTGGAAGCCTGACCTCCGGTATTGGAATAAACCTCGGTGTCCAATACTAATACATTTATATCCTCACCCGAAGCTAACACGTGGTCTAATCCACCGTAGCCAATATCGTATGCCCAACCGTCGCCACCAAACACCCAAACAGACTTCTTCACAAAGTACTGTCTTAGGGCAAGCAGCTCTTTAGCTAAGTCATCATTCTCCTTCTCAAGGGTTGCAACCAGCTGTGCCGATGCTACCTTTGAACCCTCTGCATCCTCACGATTGGCAAGCCACTGTTTCATGGCCTCTTTGGTTTCATTGCTGTAACCATTGGCCAATCCAACCTCAATGCGCTGGGCAATCCTATCCCTCATTTTGTTTACAGCGGTTGCCATACCAAAACCGTACTCGGCATTGTCCTCAAATAGCGAGTTGGCCCATGCAACACCATGCCCATCCTTATTGGTACGGTAGGGGGTTGACGGTGCAGAACCACCATAAATTGATGAACAACCTGTGGCATTGGCTACCATCATACGCTCGCCAAAAAGCTGGGTAATGGATTTAATGTATGGGGTTTCACCGCAACCTGCACAAGCACCGCTAAACTCGAATAGGGGTTGAGCAAACTGGCTGTTCTTAACCGATTTATCTCTCTCAAGAACGGTATCCTTATAACCCACCTTCTCGTGCATATAGTCAAAGCGCTCTGCTTCGTGCATCTGAGTTTCCAGCGGTTTCATCTCAAGAGCCTTGGTTTTGGCAGGACACACATCCACGCAGTTGCCGCAACCGGTACAGTCGAGCACGCTCACCTGAATGCGGAAATTGTAATCCTTAGTCCCTGCTAAACCTGTTAGCGTTTTGGTCCCTTCGGGAGCATTAGCCAGCTCTTCGTCGTTAAGTAGGAATGGACGGATGGCCGCATGCGGACAAACAAAGGCGCACTGGTTACACTGGATACAGTTCTCGGTAATCCATTGTGGCACGTTAACTGCAATACCACGCTTCTCATATTGGGTAAGCCCTGCGGGGAAAGTTCCATCCTCACGCCCCACAAATGCGCTAACGGGCAAATCGTCGCCACGCTGCGAATTAATGGGCATAACCACATTATTTACAAACTCATCAGCCTTAGGATTAGTGTGTGGTTTCTCGGGGTCGAGCTTTGCCCAATCGGCAGGAACATCAACCTTGGTTACCTGTCCACCCCTGTCAATGGCAGCATAGTTCATCTTCACCACATCTTCACCCTTTAGGCCAAAGGTTCTGTCAACCGCATCCTTCATGGCTTTAACTGCCAATTCGTAGGGGATTACCTCCGAAATTTTAAAGAATGCGCTCTGCATAATGGTGTTGGTACGGGTTCCCAAACCAATCTCCTCTGCAATCTCGGTGGCATTGATAATGTAAAAATTCACCTGCTGTTGAGCCAAAATTCTCTTCACCGAATTGGGAAGTTTGGCTTTGGTCTCTTCCGTATTCCAAATGCTGTTGAGCAAGAATGTTCCGCCTTTGCGGATACCTCTTAGCATATCGTATTTACCTAAGTAGGACGACACGTGGCAAGCCACAAAGTCGGGTGTGTTAACTAGGTAAGGTGAACGGATGGGCTTATCGCCAAAGCGTAAGTGTGAAGTAGTGATACCTCCCGATTTCTTAGAGTCGTATGCAAAGTACGCTTGGCAATACTTATCGGTGTTTTCACCAATGATACGGATGGAGTTTTGGTTGGCACCAACAGTTCCGTCGGAACCTAACCCGTAAAATTTACCTTGGAATGTACCGCTATCGGCCAGGTTAATCTCTTCGGTCAAAGGTAATGACCTGAAAGTTACATCATCAACAATACCTACGGTAAACTGATTCTTAGGCTCTTTCATCTTCAGGTTATCGAAAACAGCTATCATCTGAGCAGGAGTAGTGTCCTTAGAGCTCAAGCCGTAACGTCCGCCTACAATAATGGGCGCATTCTCTTTACCGTAGAAAAGATCTTTAATATCTAGATATAGCGGGTCACCATTGGCTCCGGTTTCTTTGGTTCGATCAAGTACTGCAATACGCTTTACACTTTTTGGGAATGCCCTAAAGAAGTGCTTAGCGGAGAACGGACGGTATAGGTGAACAGCGATTAGTCCCACTTTCTCACCCTTTGCCCTTAGGTGGTCAATCACCTCCTTAATGGTATCGGTAACCGAACCCATGGCTACAATAATATGCTCTGCATTGGGATCACCGTAGTAATCGAACAGGTCATACTTTCTTCCGGTAATCTCAGAAAGTTGTTTCATGTAATCCTCTACTATCTCAGGAATCGCATCGTAAAACTTATTGGCTGCTTCACGAGACTGGAAGTAGATATCGGGGTTTTGGGCAGTACCACGGGTTACCGGATGCTCGGGGTTAAGCGCGCGTTCACGGAAAGCTTTAAGGGCTTTCTGGTCAACCAATTTGGCAACTTTTTCCATCTCAAGCACCTCAATCTTTTGAATCTCATGAGAGGTACGGAAACCGTCAAAGATGTGCATAAAAGGAACCCGGCTCTTTATGGCAGCCAAGTGAGCTATGGCAGCTAGGTCCATAACCTCTTGTACGCTTCCTGTGGCCAGCATGGCAAACCCGGTTTGGCGAGTGCTCATCACGTCACTATGGTCACCAAAAATGGAAAGAGCCTGCGCCGCTAAGCTACGAGCCGAAACGTGAAAAACGCCGGGAAGAAGCTCGCCGGAAATCTTATACATGTTGGGGATCATAAGCAGTAATCCCTGAGAAGCGGTAAAAGTTGTGGTAAGCGCACCGGCTTGTAGCGAACCGTGAACAGCACCGGCAGCACCGGCTTCCGATTGCATTTCGGCTACTCTAACGGTTTCGCCAAAAATGTTTTTCCTCCCAAAAGCAGCCCACTCATCAATGTGCTCTGCCATAGTTGACGAAGGGGTAATGGGGTAAATTGCTGCAACTTCGCTGAACATATATGCAATATGGGCTGCTGCATAGTTCCCGTCACAGGTAATGAATTTTTTGTTGTTTGCCATTACAGAATGTATTATGTTGGTAATTAAGTGTTTAGAGTTTGAGTTTCAATTGCTAAGTTAGGCAAAAAAAATGGAGAAATTAAAATGTTGTTAGACATCTAACAGTAACCAATGCAGCATCCTTAGACCGATAAGATTTGGCTTGCCTGAATTTGAGGTAAACTTTTGGGCAAGTGATAAAATAACGTTGTATCTTTGTTAATGTGAGGAGTAAGTCCTCTTTTATATGACCAAACAGATCCAAATCAATTCATTACAAATCTTTTTACTACAAAAAACGCCATAATACACATTTACCGTTACTCTAAAACTTGAAGCCATGGAAGAGAAAAAACAATTTGATTTTAAGCTGTTTATAGAAGAGTCAAAGCAGACTCTGGTGAACCCAAAAGAGTATTTCAGCCAACTTAAAGTTTCGGGTGGTCTTGGTGAACCAATCATTAAAGCGCTAATATACGGTGTGGTAGGGGGCGTACTGGCTATGCTTTGGGCCCTACTCCACCTGCCGAGTGTTGGCGGAATGTTTATGGGTGGTGGTGCTATTGGCATTCTTTTTTCCACAATAATCGGTGCAGTGATCGGCCTTTTTATCGGAGGTTTAATCATGATGCTGCTATCGCTTATTTGTGGGGGATCCGCTGAATATGAAGCAAGCGTCAGGGTAACCTCTTCGCTTATGGTACTTCTACCCGTTTCGATGCTACTCAATGTTTTTGGATTTCTGGGCTTCTGGATATCCGCTCTAATCGGCCTAGCGGTTAATCTGTATGGGCTTTACCTGCTTTACCTTGCGCTAACCCTTACGCTAAAGGGTAAAGATCAGTCGGCTAAAGTAATTGGCTATGTGCTTGGCGGGATTTTGGTTCTGTCGCTTCTTATGGGTGCTTGCACAAGGGGTGTGGCTCACAGAGTGTCCAATAAGTCCATGAACAGGTACGAGAAAAAGATAAAAAAATGGGCTGATGCTTTAGAGGATGAGGTTGCCGATTATGCCAAGGAGCATGAAAAGCTCCAGAAAGAGATTGCCAAAAAGGAGCAGCTCAAAGAGATGTCAGAATTCACCCGTCCCGAAGCCTTCCCTAAAAAGGGAGCCAATGAGGTTAAAGACCTTTTCAAAGAGGGTGATGCCCGACTTTCGCCCAAGACCATTAAAAAGCTAACCGAAACGATTGAAGACCTTAAAAAGGTTGATCGGACCAACATGGATGAGGTACTTGCATCGCTAGAAAGAAACGGGTATAACAATCTGGAAGACTATAAGAATGACTATGTCTTTGTGGCAACCTGTTTCGAGGCCATTAAACAGATCTCCTCACTCGATGATTTTTTAACCACATCTGATATTGATCTCAAAACCGGGGAGGGTGTGGCTGTGCTGGTAATGGCAAAAATTCCCATTGAGCAAACTATTGCTGCCGGCAATTTAACCCTCGAAGATGTGAAGGTAGCCTATAAGAATTGGGACGAGCTGGATGAGCTAATGAAGCTTAGCGCCAAATAGCTATATTTTAGTTTGCATACCCTATGGAGGAGTACTGTCAAGTTCTCCTCCATTTTTCGCACTAATCACTTTAATAGCCATGAAAAAATTATATGCCACACTGGTTATACTAACCGTTTTGGCTGCCTGCACACAAAAAACACCCACCATTGAACCCCATGAGCTAATTGGTGTGTGGGAATGCGTAACAGGTTGCGAGGCCGACTATGAGTTCTATCAAACTGAGGATAACTACGGATTTTATGTGTACTCCGGGCAGCGAATGTACACCTCGGGCAGCTGGGAGCTGAATCAGCATCAGATTACCCTCCACTACGATGACCAACAGGATGTTTCATATCCCATTCGGTTTAAGGGCGATACGCTCCTTTTTGGAGAAAACCAGATGCTATTTATCCCGGCAATAGCTGCCGTAGCACCAGAAGCGGATGAACCTTGCCCGTTGGGCTACCTGCCCGACGGATTTTTGGGATTGGAATTTAGCAGCCCCCAACCCGAAGCGTTTAGCTGGCATTACGAAGCTGAAGATTCCACTGTTGAAATTGCACAAATTGAAGGGCTTGCCATTGAAACGATTGTGGAGCTACAGGGCGACTTCTCGCCTATGGGCGAAGCCTTTTCAACCATTGGGGATTATTTAAAGATTTTAGGGTATGAGAGTGATATGTTCAACTCTTCCGAAAGGGCCGATGGCTACCGAATGGAAAATTGCGTGGTAGTAATCTTAAACACTTGGGACGATTGGACGGTGGAAGAGGGTGATGCTGCTCCCCTAGGAGAGGTAGCCATTAAGCTGCTTTACGGAAAATTGGAGAGATAGACTACTTCTACTCCTCCAACAGCTTTTCAAGCAGCTCTGTTCGGCGGCGGTTGTACCGCCGTCGGGCTATTATAAGCAGGCTGTGCCTGACTTATCAATAGGTTGTCTCCTTGATGAAACCAAGGTGGCTTCGAGGGCCTCAGCCACCGGGCTTTGACAGGGTTAGAGGGTTAGCCGAATAGAGAGTATTAAAAAGCAAAATATTCATTAACAATTCTAATATCCCTTTCAGCTAAACCATAAAGTTTATATACCAATTGGTCTATTTCCAAATCTTCTTTTTGAATCAAAGATTTATATTCATTCATTTTTTGTCTTTTACTATTGAAATAATCCATCCATTCTATTTCTGCACTTATACTCATTTTCACTTTTGCTTTATGCAATTCTTTTATAAAATTCCCAAATTCTATTTCATGCCAATTGAGCAATGTTTTATTTAATTTTGTTAATCCAAATTTCATTGAAATATAATTGCAAAATTGTTGAGAATGCTCTTCAACTACTCTCATTCCATTTAATATCTTATCAACTCTTTTAATAATTTCATTCTTCTCATTTTTATTACATTTAATGATAGGGATTTCTTTAAGTAAACGTGAAGTAAAACTTGGGTAACTTTTATTGTCGCTTTTTGGAGAATGTTCATTAACGTAATAAGTCAACAGTTTTGAGTTAATGAGACCAAGTAAAAATTTTATTGGGTATTCATCATTTTTTTCAATTACTACTGCTGCTATATTTTTCACAACAGCTGGTTCTGCAATATAAGTTGCAAAAATCCTTGGATTAATTACTTCTCTAATAACAACTTTTGGATTATCAAAATAAATGTCTCTTCGCGGTTCTGCTAGCCATTCGCCATACGCTATATATTCATTTTTTGTATAATATATATACCTATTAATTCCTTGAGAAATAAATGGATAATTAAATTTATCATTTTTAGTACTAGAAATAAAAACATTGTTATCTAGTTCATAAGAAGTTTGTTTTGGATTTCCTTTGCCTTTTTGATATACCTTAACACCCATTACTTGGTCATATACATCTATTAGCGGTACAGTATTATCAGTTTTTATTATACTATCAATAACCACAAATGTTTTTTCGACAGTGGGTTCATCTTTAATAAAATCGGTAGCATTTATTAATGATTCAGCTTTATCAACCTTCGATATATTTGAAATATCAAGGTAATTATACTTTTCGACCTTTGTTCCTTTATTGTTTAAATTTATTATGGATGTGGGTAAGTTGACATCTTCGAAGATATCATCACCCAATTTAATATTTGTAATTTCTTTAAAAGAATTCGTTACGTATAACCTTAAATCTTTAAAATATTCCTTTTCTAAGTATGAATCTGGCATAATATAACTAAGCACACCGTTTTGATTAGTTAGTATTGTACCTAACTGAACAAAGTACTTATAGGAATCAATATTGCCAAAACTCGTTTCTTTGAATTTTGTTTTCAACCAATCTCTCCCGTCAAGTTCTGCACCATATGGCGGATTGCCTATTACCACATCAAAGCCACCTTTGGCAAATATTTCAGGAAACTCATTTTGCCAATTAAACGCTTTATCACCCGCAATCTCGGGGTCGTCAATTAGTGAGTTTCCACACTTAATATTGTTGCTCAAGGTGTTTAGCCTTCTTCCTTTTCGAGCTGTTCTAAGCCATAGAGAGAGCTTGGCTATTTCTACGGATTCTTCGTTTATATCTACGCCGTATATGTTCTTCTCAAGAATATCGGTTGAAATATCGGAGAATACAAGTCCGCCACCAAGGAGTTGGGTTCGCAATTCGTCTATCACCCTGTGCTCATCAATGAGGAACTCAAGGGCTTGGTTAAGAAATGCACCCGAACCACAAGCAGGGTCGAGTATGGTTAGCGAAAGCAGCCAATCCCTATACTTTGTGAGTTTCTCGTCAAGTTCCCTTATGGTTTCTTTTCTACGGTTCTTCCGTCCTTTGGCGTACTCTTCGTCAACAATGGCAAGTTCGAGCCTTTTTGCTTCGCAAAGTTTTCCAACGGTATTCTCTACAATGTACTTGGTGATATATTTTGGTGTGTAGAAAATGCCGTCCTTTTTCCTTTTCGATTTCTGAGAATCAACCTGTTCCCCTTTTATTTCCGCTTGTACGCTCTCAATTTCCCCCAGCGAATGCTCAAAAATATGCCCAAGAATATTAACGTCAACTTCGGTATCGAAATCGTAACCACTTATTTTTAAGGTGTGCTCCTTTAAGATATTGTCGTCTATGATAACATTATCAAGAATTTCATCGGTTAAAAACAGTCCACCATTGTAGGCAAAAATCTCTTGCCGTTTTTCGCTTTTGGGGCGACCAACATTCAGGATATGGAAATACTTTTTAAAAACGTTGTAAAGTGGCTTTACATCACCAAAATCCACATCGTCTTTCCATTTCTCGATAATTTGAAAAATGGAATTGGCGGGAAGCAATTGCTTATCCTCAGCGAAGAAAATGAACAGGAACCTGTCAATTAGCTTCTGTGTTTTCTTAAAGAGCGTTAGCTTATCAATATGGGGGTTATTCTTTACAAGATTTTCGTACAAGTCTTGGCGAAATCGAGAATAATCGGAGTAGAGCTGCTTGGTTACGCTCTCTTCCTGCATTAAAGAGCGCTCCTTTATTTTTAGCGGAATATCGTTAAGCAGGCTGTCTTTGGCTAAGCACAGCCAAAGCAGTGCAAACTCATCTTTACTGAGCCTAAAAAGGTCAAACTCTAAATGATTTACAGCGTTCTGGATATAAAACCTTAACCTCTCAAAATTCGATGTGATTACATAAACGCATTTAGGATGATGATTTTTATATCCAAATGCCTGCGCTTCAACGGCTTTTAAATCGGTAGTATCTGTCGATTTCAATTCAATTACGGCAACAGCATTGCTATTCTTCAATATTGCCCCGTCCACTTTTCTGCTATCGGTAATATTCTTTAATTCAGTGGTTAAATTGAAGTTTGGTTGTGGATTTAATGTGTAGTCAAAGATTTTTACAAAAAGTTCTCGTAAAAAACCTTCTTGGAATTGTTCTTCTTTCGAATTCCTAATATTCTCTTGTATTTCAGTGTTCCCAAAATAAGCCTTGAAATCAGCAAACTTTTTATCAAGTAATGCTGAGTCAAGTTCATTCAAGTATTTTGTTACTACCGAATTTTGGAATAAACTCATAAAAGCCCTCTTGGTTTTCAAATCACTAAATTAAGGCTTTTCTTTCATTTATTCTAAGAAAAATGAAATCCAAGGGGAGGTAGCCATTAAACTGTTTTACGGGAAATTGGAGAGATAGACTACTTCTACTCCTCCATCAGCTTTTCCAGCAGCTCAAACTGCTGCTGGGTGCGCCACTCCATATCGGACTTCTCGTAGCCTGAAAGCCTATTCACCGATTTTTTCATCTTGTCGTAAATACGGCGGATGGTTTTCTTATCCTTTTGGGATACAACTTGCTCAATTACTATCCTACGATACTCCGGTGTATTATCAAGTGAGGTGAGGGCGTTCATATAACCTCTATCCGAATTGGGGGCTATCTCTCTAATATCAAGCCCAAAGGTGACATAGGGCAAAGCCCTAACCATGCTATCCAAGTTGGATATATTTACCTTCCGCAGATTGTCGTCAGGAAAATCCGGAACAGCATCACTCAGTTTACCTGTATTATCAATTATAAAAACCCTATCGAGCATTTTTCTTAGCTCCTGAACTCCCTGTCGACGGGAATCATCCCACCCGCCAAGGGGTGATATGGTCATGAAAACCGCATGTTCTAAAGGGATCAGCACTATTTCCCAACCGGAGAGGGCATAGGGAATTTCCCCCAAGTCAAAAATTTGAGAAATTTTTTGCTCCTGAATTTGATAGTGGTAAAGCGAGAGGTTGTTGTGCAAATATTTGGCTTGCCCCTCAATGGGCATAATAAACCAAATATTTT
>CAZKPD010000100.1:0-9482 GCA_964554585.1 uncultured Rikenellaceae bacterium | reverse complement strand
TATTCCTTAATATTTTTGATTGAAACCTTTCTGTAAATTCATTCAAACGCTCTATGTTCAAGTCCTCTTGCATAAATTCTTCATCGAAACGCAATTCTAAGATTTCTTGTTCGCTATTGTACTGTGGATAAAGATACAACAAATCTAAAATTGCTTTTTCGGGAGTAGCAAATAGCAAACTGTGTCTGTTCAAAAATGATTTCTGCTCATAGCCGAACATTAATTCAGGTAAAATTTGTTGATACGAAAATGAGCCGAAAGCATTCTGAAAATTGGTCTTTTTCAACGAACTCACAGCGGTTGTTTGCACGATTGCTTCTGGAATAATTCCGTAAAATGCCAATGCCGAATGCAAACTGACATACGAAGGGCTATACATTTTGCTTGACACAAAATGCTGAATATTAGGCGTTTTTAGATAATCCGGAAAACTATACCACGAATTACGCAGTTTTACAAGTAAATTTTGCTTTGCCCAACGAGTGAGATTGTTTTTCTCAAAATTTGGTCGCCACGCATAAACTTGATTGACATTGAAACACACCAAGTCATAAAATTGATTTCTTAATAGCCAAAAATTCATATTATTCACTTCTGATATTCCGCAAAAATACATAAAAAAAGAATTGAAAATAGAATTCTAATCAAAATAATGTTATCAAGTGTGTTTTGTCCACTTGATAATGGATTAACGCATATCTCTTTAACTTAATAGTTTTGTCTTCTGTACGTTGTATTCTTCTTTGATTTATTGTCCTTTTTCTTTCAGTACTGTCAATTGTTGTGTAATGGCAATGATTTTTAGGTGAACTGTGGTTCCTAAACCTTTAGCGTTGGGAATAGTTAAGGTAGATTTCAATGGTCGGAAGCCTTTGGAACACTACTTCACATCATAAAAGCAACGCTTGGGGGAGTGTAGCACACCTTCCGTTCGGCGGCGGTTGTACCGCCGTCGGTCTATCATAAGCAGACTGCGCCTCTTGGTGCAACCAAGAAGGATAGTTGCTGCTCCAGCCTGTTTACTCAAGGCTTGACTTCAAGTCAAACCTTGAGTGGTATATGATAGTTTCGGCTGAGGCAGAGCATTAGCCGAAGGGAGTTTTGTTGCAATGAGACTGCTTCGTTGCTGCGCGCCTCGCAGTGACGGGTTTGGGATTTTAGTTCCTGAGAATGGGGCTAAAGCCCAAGGTTCTTGGCTGCTATTAGCCATCGGCTGAAGCCGATGGTAATAATTTGAGTAGGCAACAGTTAGTTGCTTTGTCTAATAACGACTACAAGCTGAAGCCGATCGTAATAGTTAAAACCGGAGGTATTTCAACTTTAAAAACCGCCTATTACTGTGGGCTTTAGCCCACAGAATAGAACTGCAAAATGGAATAGGCTTTAGCCACATAAAGTCCCTATATCTCCTCCTAAAAACTTTAACCTTATACTCACTCAGGGCTTGACTTCAAGTCAAACCTTGAGTGGTATATGATAGTTTCGGCTGAGGCAGAGCATTAGGCGAAGGGAGGTAAGCGAAAAACTGTTCGAACCTGCTGAGGTTTTAATTCCATCGAATTCGATGGAATTAAAGCTATCATTCTTGTTTCAAATTAGAGAAATTTCGATCCCTCGCTTGGGGTCAATGTTCTTAATTTTTCCATCTATTTTTTGCCCAACTTTCAAAATTTCATTAATGTCCTTTACAAATTCTTTAGAAACATTATTTCTATGAACAACACATTTATGATGCGTTGAAGTTTTAATAAAAGCGGTCATCTGGTTTTTGTGTATTCCTATAACTTCCCCAGTAATTGTATCGCCAACTGCCAATTCTTTTCTTTTGCTTTTTACTGCTTCAGTCGTAACAGGTTTTTGTGGAGTAAATTCCTTTTTTATTTGTTCCTTTATTTCATCAACATTCGGCAAATTAACTAAAACATTTACTCTTCCGTTTCCGCAATAAAATACATACTTAGTTCCTTCGTTCATAGCATCTTCAACATCGATCACATTAAAATCATTAAAATGATTTATTGCTGTCATTTTTTGAAGGGTATCATTTGTATCATAAAAATCATATACCTTAATTGTGGATTCATTATTTTGTCCGAACTGTTCCAAAAAGGAATTAAACTCGTATGCTCCTCGCATAATATCGGGTCTTGGTGCTAATACAATTAAATTTTCTTTTGCCCGACTAATTCCAACATTAATCAGGTTCTGATTATTAAAATGAGAATACGTATATGGATCCAATTTAGGGGGAACCAACAAGAATAAAACAATATCAGATTCGTTGCCCTGATACCCATGCACAGTACTGACATTAATATCCACATCCTTAAACTCCGGTTCTTTGTTTACAATTTCACGCACTAATCTGGTTTGTGTACCATAAGGACAAATAATAGACACTGTTTTTTCAGGGAATGCTTTTACAATTAGCTTGGCATAGTAAATACTTATAATAGTTGGATAAATGATATAAACTGAATATTCTCCAAAAACATATATTTTGTGAAAGGGGCTTTCATCAACATTTTCATCTTTTACTTCGTAATTAAAAACGGTTAAATCGGTTAAACAGTATTCGGTAAACTTCAAGAATGAACTGCCATCTCTAAAATGTTGCAATTGGTTATTGTATTTATATGCCGAAAAGAATTTACCAATCACAGGGTTAGACCTATACTGGGTCATCAATCTATTAATTATAAACCCCCCAACAGGTGTTCTTTCGATTCCAAAATTGTTTAGTTTCACCAATGAGTAAATGCTTTCTGTAGCCCAACCACTAAGCCCTTCAACGCCTTCTTCAATATAGTTGGGGGTTTTACCAACTGGTAATAATTGAAAAGGATCGCCCCCTATTGTTATGGGTGATGGTAATCCATTAATGGTATTCTTTTCTTCATTCCCAAAATGCAATATTGCATAAATACTGTGTGGAAGTGAAATCATGGATGCTTCATCTAATACCAGTTTCCTTACCAAACTATATGAGTTTACTGGAGCATCTGCATATTCAGTAAAACTTATGGTTTTTCCTATCCAGTTTCTTAATTCAATATCATAAGATAAGCGATGAACGGTTGTGGCTACTACCTTTAATTCACTATGAATGCGAAGACTTGTCGTGAAAAGGTCATAATTAATTAGTTTAGTACTAAGGGTTCTTCCATACCTTCTAATCCAATTATTGAATTTTACCCGTGCATTTTTAATCGGCCAGAATAATTCTTTTTCTTCTGGGCTCAATGCTTCCAAATACGACAAAGCTTTAGTATCATCCATATACACCAACTCATACATCCGCTCAATTATCACATCAGCAGCTCTGTTTGTGGGTGTAAGAATGATTATTTTACAATCACTTTTTTTATCCAGACAATCTGAAAGCGTAATTAAACTCCGTAACGCCAAGGTTGTTGTTTTGCCTGTTCCCGGTGGGCCAAAAATAAATTCAATATTTTCGGGATTATATTTTCTTGGAATATATTCTCGCAGATTTGTATTTTCAGGTAATAACTTTCGGTCAAACAACTCCGTTTTAAGACTATCGAAAAGTAAATTTTCAGGGGGTAAAATTACAACTGCTTTTAAACTTGTGAATGGGTTCAACCTCGTTACTAAAGATTTATCAATATCTTCAATATCAAAAAAAACTTCAAATTCGTTAAACCCCTTAATTGTTGCATAAATCAAGTGTGTTTGATGATTCCCGTAAATTTTTATTCCTATTTTCTCTGAAATAAATTCTACATTCTCAGGAATAGTTTCAAACTCGTAATCTGTCAACATTAAGGTATTATCATCCTGGAGAACAATTTCGGAGAATTTTAATCGGTTACCTTTTATACTTTCATTTTGGGCTTCATACTCCCATAAAAACATTTTATAAAACCATTCATAATCATAAATTTCATCTTCTTGTTTAAGCAATTGCTCCTTTATTACATTTTTTCGACTCTTTTTTGCTTCAGTATTTTCATATGGATTAAGTTGTTTAAAATGATCGAGCAAATAAACTTGTTTCGGTTCTAAATTCTGCTCAAGTTGTGTAATGATTGCATTAAATAAAGTTTCATCCTTGACTTCATGGGAAATCTGAACATAGATTGTATTAGAGTCTTTATCGAAATTGTATTTGCCTTCTCTGAATTCTTTAACAATTTTATTTTTGAATTTGTAACATTGGGGGACATCATTTTTTATGATACGAATATGATGTCCTGTGTGAGATTCCCATTCGGGATAATCGTATCGTACTGCTTCATATTTTAATTTTTCATCATCAACATACTGTGAAATAACAAATTTTAACCCTGTTAGTTCTATGTTTGACGGACAAAAACGAGAATCAATCAATTGATAATTGGTTTCTTTTACGACCTGAAACACATTGCGCAGTGAGACACCTTTCTCTGCCAGATTTTGAATGTCATCAGCACTTATTAAAGTATTATAAGCATTTCTAGACCCAAGAAGGTCATAGGTAATTGTTTCTTGTTCATCTACATTTTTTATCTGAACATATGGCATGTACGAACTTGCTTTGTCGGAATAATAAAACATATGCTGAAACAACTTATGAATGACATCATATAACTCTTGATTAAATTCAATGGCTTTATCTCTAAAAAGATAAACTGTATGTTGAAGAAAATATAAATCTTTGCTCTCTTTAATTATATCTGCATTAATGTTTTCGATGTCATTATTCAAGAGTGCTATTCGGAACTGTAAATTTTTATCTTTTCTAGTTATTAATCCGATTTTTTCAAAGAATTCTAAACGTTGTGCAAAATGAATTTTGTCTTCTGCTTCAAACCATTCAATAATCCTGTTATCAAGCCACTCATTGTTGTGGGCATACTCAGAAGGATACACCTTTTTACCAGATTCGTAACCAGCAATGTATTTTGAAAAAGCAATTGGAAATGGCTGGTTGGTACTGAAATAAAGTTGAAGTAAATCGGAGATATTTACATCTCTATTAATATTAATTGCAGCAAGAAAATCCGAGTTTTTTTCGAGAGAATAATTCGCACAATAAACAAATTGCCACGGTGTTAGTTGATGGGTCTTATTTACTGTTTTTATCTGGTTATAAATTACATCTTTTCTTTTACTGGATGAAATGCCCAGTAGTTTTTGTCCATCAATTTTGAATTCCTTTAGTTTTGTAATAATACGTTCAACTAGACCAGTGTTGCCATATTCACTAGGCAGTATATCCGATAACTTTACTTCATAAATCTTATCGTTTATATTGAAACTAATAACATTATTGGTATTTATATTTTTTAAGATATATTCCTTTTCCTCTTCTACAATTATTACTTGATTTTGGAAGTTAGTCAGGTCGTTAGGGGTTTCTATTACCTGATCGGCTAATTGAAGTTTTTTACATAAAAAATTATCAGCCGAAGAAAGTTCTGATATATCGATCCTGAACTCGGTAAAGGCTTCAAGATATTTTTGTTTCAATAATTTCGAATCGCTTTGCAACACCAAATCAATAACCTCTTCAATTCGGCTTATCTTTTGCCAAAAGGATTTCACAGAAACAGCGGAGTCCCAGTTTTCTTCGAGTTCTTCTAAGAAGACCAGTTTTTGTTGTGTGTTGGCTTTCGCGAAAGTTTCAGGAAAATATTTCTCATCAATTTCATTTATCAAATTGATAATATCCCATTGTTTTATTTTCCAATCGGAAGCTTCATCAATTATCAATTTGTTTTTCTCATCAGGAAGCCATAAAAACCATTTTTTATCAATACCAAAATCGGATAAAGCAATATCAAGATTTGTGGCTTTTACAACCACTTTATCCATTTTGTAAACCCCTGCTCCCAGAACCGGAGTGTTTTCTTTTATAAAATTAATTAAGGGTTCGTACACATTATCTGACAACCAACGCCCTTCATTTTTAGTATTTGGATTATCAGAAGTAAACAGAGAGAGAAATATCTGACAATATTTCTCAAAATCATTTTCTATGTACAATTTTATTCGTTCACAAAACTTTTTGGAGAAATGCTTAAACAGTAATTCATTTAATGGATCTTTAATAAATTCCCTTCGACTGGATTCTATTGAAAATACATTGGAGTGAAGAATAAAATTGAAACCCCATATTTCTTTTCCCATGGGGAAATATTTGTAAAAATTCGGACTTTTCTTCAGATTCTGGAAAACTTCCTGATTATCGGGTTCAAATTTCTGATACGCAAATATGAACTGAATGTCGTGTGGTTTTTCAGTTTCACTGAGTTTTAATTTTATTTCATTATGCTCATCGCTTCCGACTTTTAAGGTGATTGCAGGCTCAATCTCTAAAAAAATGTCGTCTTTCTCGATAGGTTTCTGATCGTTGAAATAAATGTGTTTTAAGCCCTTTTTGGTGGACATTTGTTCAATAAAAGCCAACGCATACTGAATTCCTTCCTGAAAGTATTTAAAATCTTCGTCCAGCTTTTTTTCTTTGTCCTTACCCAGTTTCAGAAAAAATATACTGCCGTGATTCAATACCTGATTCGAGAAATCGGCTTCGTTTGTTTGCCATATTTCTTTTAAAAAACTCAAGAAGTTATTTAATTCAGATCGATTAAACAAACTATCGCTTTCTGTATCACGTATATTGTAATCTAAATCCTTTAAAGAATCGTGGGGATATGGTAGCACGGGCATACAGGTGAGCAAAATTTTGAAAAACCAAGGTGAATTTTCGCTATGCCAGAATTCACCTTCATTGTCGAACTGTAGTTGGTGTTCTGGATTAAAATGTAAGATTTCATCAAGTTGCGTTCGATTGTGCCAACTGAACAATATGGGCCCACAATAATCTTTGGTAAGTTCATCCAACCCATTGCTTTCGCCCACCAAACGATGTATTAATTTAAAACCAACACCAAATTTTCCGATATTTTCTTCGTTTATGCTTTTGGTGGATTGTGCCAAACCTAGTATGGCGTGAATATTTTCGAATTTGAAACTTTCTCCATTATTTATTGCTAACAGGTAACCATCACGATAATACATATAAAAAGCAGTAGAATTACAATCTACTGCATTCTGTACAAACTCGAAAACAGCCTGACTGTCCTGTGCCATGCCGAGCACAGTGCTGAGTTTGTTGTCAATTTTTGATTCCTGATGGTACACATTAAAAAAACCACGATGTTGTACATCTTCGCCATCAGATTCTTTAGGGTGGGAATAACCAATAAAGTCCGCTTCACGACCCGGGAGATATTTAAAATCTATTAGGTGCTCCCTGAATTTTCTTATGTCTTTTACCTTTAGCATAATACTCAAAAAATCTATTGTAGAGTGGTTGAGAAATATGTTTTTTTTGACTTTAGGGAAGCCTTGACTTGCATTTTGTGTTAAAGGAAATGTCCCAAATGTGTGTCGGTTTTCCTCTTTTCTTTCAATGTCATTTCATTTGTCAACCTCTTGCCATTTTATTGCCCCAACACACCCAAAAGCAGGGTGTATATGCACAACTATTTTGTTCTCTTGTTTCAACCCAAACTTAGCGAATAATACAATAGCTGTCAAGGTTTTTTTATGTAGTAGCAATGGTTTCTAATGGGACTGTGTTTCCAAAGTTTTAGGATTGGGTTTAAAAAATCTATTCCCAAAGGCTAAAAGCCCTTGGGAATAGATAAGGTGTTTTCAAAGGCCGGAAGCCTTTGGAACATTTAGAACATTTAGAACATTTGGAATGTTATTTCACATCGTAAAAACAGCGCTTGGGGGAGTGTAGCACGCCTTCGGCTACCAGCTGCTTAATGCTTTTGTCCACCTCCTTTTTGTCCACTCCGGAGGCTTCGGCCACCTCACCCGATTTCATGGGTTTGCCTGCCTGCTTAATGGTTTCCAATACTTTGTCTTTTGCTTCCATTGTAGTAGTTTTAATGTGTTAGTAAATGCAATTATAGTCTTTATAGTTCAAACCTGTATAGTGCGGCAAAATACTTGGCGTATTCCAGCTCCATCTCCATAATCTTGTCGGTAATCTCATAGAGAAAGACCACCTCTTCAAAATAGCTGATAATGGAGATTTGCCCTGCTTCTAACGCACGGTTTAGCAACGAAAGGTTGTTGAACTCCTTGTACGCCTTTTGCAGCTCATTTAGGCGCAGATGCGCACTCTTGGCCTGTTCGTACATTTGTACATACTCAATGCGGATCAGCTCCAGCTGGCTTTGCCTGTCGGATAGGGAGGCGTTGTGCCTCACCTTTGCCGCACGGCTCTTGCCCACATTACCCCAAAGGGGTATGGATAGCCCTGCATGGAATCCTCTAAAATGCTCCGCATCGGTCTGCTCAGATTCGTAGCCTATGCTCAGCTCCGGAAGGCCCTCGTGGCTAACCAGCTGCCGATTTTTATGAGCCAATTCCACCATCTGGTCCAAGGCCATCACGCGGGGGTCGTTGCTCACGCACTCGCTTACCATGGCCTCATCGGGACTCAGGGCGGGAAGGTAAAGCGTTGAGTCGGCAATGGTAATCGGTTGGTTTCCGTTGAGCATAACCATGCGCCTGTTCATGATATCCAGCTGCATCTCCATATCCTTTACGCTTTGCGTAATCTCCGTTACCCTAAGCCTGGCGTAGTTAATATCCATGGCGGTAGCCTCACCGGCCATAATCTTTTTTTGCATTATGGAGAGCATGTTACGGGCAAAAGCCTCACGGCGTTTAAGCTCTGCCAGCATCTCCTTTTTATGGATCAGCTCAAGGATCGAATATTTCACGTCGAGTAGCACCTCTTGCCGTTGAACCTGATACAGCGCATCGGCATACCTGTCGTTGGTTTTGGCCAGCTGAGCCCTTTTGGCATACACCGTAGGGAACTCAAAGCTTTGGCTAACGCCCCAGGTGTACTTCATCTCGTTGCTACCCACCGCGGGGAACCGACCACCCTCAAGGGTGGGATTGGGTGGTGTGAGCTGGGTACGGGCATCGGCCTTTTGGTAGTCAATTTGCGCTTTTAGCGCTATGATGCTTGGGTTGTTGGCCTCAATCTCTACAAGAGCATCAGTAATGCTCTGCTGGCTTATGGAGGTTAGGCTCCAAGCAGTGAATAGCACCAAAAGAAGCGTAGGTTTTAGTATTCTTGTCATGGTAATAGACCTTTTAATCGGAATTGTGGTGTGGGTATAGCGTTCCATATTAGTCCCACTATTGTATAATGTTCTCTTGCAATTCATGGTTGCTCCGTTTTTTTCGACCTTCATAAATCATATAAATAGCAGGCACAACAAACATATTTAGCAAGATAGAGCTGAGCAATCCGCCCAGAATTACAACGGCCATGGGGCTTTGAATCTCATTTCCCGGTTGGTCTCCGGCTACTACCAGCGGAATAAGCGCCAATGCGGTGGTTAGTGCGGTCATGGCAATGGGCATCAACCTATCGCGTGAGCCTTCTACAACCCTTTCCAAAAGGGTTAACCCGCTTTTCTTCAGAGCCTCATACCTCGAAA
>CAZKPD010000099.1:0-9582 GCA_964554585.1 uncultured Rikenellaceae bacterium | reverse complement strand
GATTACTCTGCTTTTTCATAATCGTAAATATTAGCTGTTTTTGAGAGTAGCCGCTGCACGCTTTTTACGTTTTTTTATGTTGGCCTGAATCACGTAGTGATCAATCAGCGGTGCAAAGGCATTCATCAGCAGAATAGCCAACATCATTCCTTCCGGATAGGCTGGGTTAACCACTCGAACCAGCACAGCCAACAAACCAATAAGGAAACCATAAATCCATTTTCCCCTTTCGGTTTGAGCACCGGTTACCGGGTCGGTAGCCATAAAAACTGCTCCAAATGCAAAACCGCCCATAATTAGGTGATGCCAAGCGGGCATTTCCATAAAGGGGTTAACAGCAAAGGTGTTAAATATAAACCCCATAGTTAAAGCACCTAAAACTGTAGAAGCAATAATTTTCCAGCTGGCAATTCCGGTGAAAATCAGAATAAAGGCTCCAATAAGAATTGCCAGCGTTGACGTTTCGCCTATAGCTCCCGGAATGAATCCAAAAAACATGTCGGAAATGGAAGGTATCATATCCATCTCATACGATGCTGCATGGGCCAAAGGGGTAGCTCCCGAAAAGCCATCAACAATCCCTTCTCCTTTATAAAGACCCGATACCCAAACATAGTCACCACTCATGTGCGATGGGTAAGCAAAGAATAGAAATGCACGTGCTAAAAGTGCCGGATTAAAAATATTCATTCCGGTTCCGCCAAATACCTCTTTCCCTATCACCACGGTAAATACAGTGGCCAAGGCGACCATCCAAAGTGGAATATCTACAGGAACGATAAGCGGAATAAGTAAACCGGTAACCAAAAACCCCTCATTAATCTCATGCCCTCTAACCTGAGCAAAAGCAAACTCAATGCCTAATCCTACCAGGTAGGATACCAACAGTATGGGTAACACCTTGCCTAGACCAAAAAGAACCATGGGCCAAAATTCGATAGGTGCACCCGTGGCAATAGCATGCTGATATCCAACATTCCAAATCCCAAATAGTAGAGCCGGAACCAATGCCAAAACAACAATAATCATGGTGCGTTTTAGGTCAATGGCATCTCGAATGTGGCTACCCCTATCGGTTACCTTGTTGGGAACAAACAGAAAGGTTTCGAACCCTTCGAAGGTGGAGTGCAAAAACCCGAGTTTTTCTCCCTTCTCAAATTTGGGCTTAATCTTATCGATATACTTTCGTAGTGATTTCATCTGTATAACATTTTGTTTTTGAACAACCCTAATGGCTACTAGCCCAACTCTTGAATCATAAGGTCTATGCCCTCACGAAGAATGGACTGTACTTCTGTTTTGGAAGTACATACATATTCGCACAGGGCCATATCCTCTTCAATTACTTCATAGATACCAAGGCTCTCCATCCGATCCACATCTTTTGCCATTATGGCTTTAATAAGATGAACAGGAAAAATATCCATAGGAAGTACCTTTTCGTACTGCCCGGTCATCACGTAGGCCCGTTCTCCCCCATTGAAATTGGTATCCAAAGCGAACTTTTTAGATGGAAACAGTTTGGACAAGAATGTGCGGGTATTGCTAAACTTATTTATACCCGGTGAGGCCCATCCTAAAAACTCATAGTGATTCCCCTCGGGAATAACAGTAACCATATTGTCAAAGTACCCAACAAATCCGTTGGCAGAAATTTGAGTACCAGTTAGCACATTACCACTAATAAAACGTAACTCCTCTATTGGTTTAGCTATATTGTCAACAATAATATTGCTAATGGAAGCACCTGTTTTAAGAATATAGTATCTTGGTTTTTTAACCTCAGAACCAGCCAATGCAATAGTTTTAGTTGCATCATATACCCCTTTCTGAAAGAGCTTACCAATAATAATTACATCCAGTGGACAGATAGTCCAAATAAGGTCGCCCTTAAAAAGAGGCTCTAAATGATGAATTTGAATTCCCACATTTCCTGCCGGATGTACGCCAGTAAAATGGTTAAATACAACACCCTTAAGTTTTGTAAAAACACTACTGGGAGGGTACTCCACATTAAGGTTTACATTGATTTTTCCATTGGTGAGCTTCGCCAAAGCGTTAATACCCCACTGGAAAGCCTCAGCTTCATTATGAACCGCAAAGTCGAGATCGGGAGCTAAAGGGGATGTGTCAAATGCTGAAATATGAATGGATTTTGGGCTCTGCTCGGGGTTAGCAATTATCCCATACGGACGTTGCTTGAGCATAGGCCACACCCCAGCCTGCAGCATTTTCTCAACAATCTGCTGTCGCGAAAGCGATGAGGGTTGCTCTGCCCCAAAGTCAACAAATTGTTGGTTCTGCTCAGAATCGGGACGAATAATAATTTCGAGAATACGACGACGCTCTCCTCTACGAATCATGAAAACCTCCCCGCTTACGGGCGATGTAAATTGCACTTCAGGTCGAAATTTATCATAAAAAAGAGGTGAGCCAATCTTAACTCGATCACCTTCCTGAACGCTTAATTTTGGTGTAAGTCCAACAAAATCTGAAGGTTTCACTGCATAAGCCTCGGCTTGCTCAGATCGGGTAAAAACCTTTTCGGCCTCTCCTTGCAAAGGAATGTTTAAACCTCGGCGAATCTTATGTACCTTTGGCATGATACTAGTTATTGATGGTTTAGAAGAACAAATCTACAAAAACATTTTTCAAATTTTACAGCTCTCCAATAAAAGTGCAAACATAACCATAGAAGTACTTTTTTTGATCACTTTTGCTAAAAAACAGTTCTCAAACCTACCATTTTTAAAACGATATAATTTTTTGACTGATTATGAGTTAATTTATTTGGTTTAGCTGCTTCAACTAATGCACAAATTCCGCATTGACTATGATGAAATCCGTATTTTTCCAAATCATTATCATTGTTAGCCTACTCTGTTATTCCACTAACAACGGTTTATCTCATACATTTGTTCAACAAGGAGTAGAAAATACTCGAGAATTTGTTTCGGTCGATTTCCTTAAATCGGTACAGCTGAAGAAACAGGGTACGGATTACTCCATTCCGGCCATAGAACTCTATGGCGAAGCCATTGTACTTAGCTTTGATGATCTGTCGGACCATCCCGGCAGTTACTCCTATACGCTCACCCATTGCGATGCCGACTGGAACCCCTCATCCCTTTTTTTTAGCGATTACATGGATGGCTTTGAGGTAAATCAAATTTTAGATTACACCTACTCTAGCGGAACAGTAGTTGACTACATGCATTGCAGGATTGAGGTTCCCAATAAGGATGTAAAGCTGAAAATATCAGGAAATTACCTTATTCGGGTTTTTAATAGCTATGCCCCTGACGATATTTTAATTCAAAAACGATTTTTAGTAGTTGAAAACCTTGTTGGGATTGATGCTGCTGTGCGGCAACCCCCACCCGGTGAGATGCGTTATAGCGGACAACAGCTTAGCTTATCTATAAACACAGGAAACCTAAGGGTTACCAACCCATACGGTGAAATTAAAACAGTGGTATGTCAAAATACGATCTCTCAAGGGTGTTACACTGAGATTACCCCCCAATTCATTCAGGGGGATATGATTGATTATAGCCATCCGGATGCGCTTATCTTTAATGGAATGAATGAGTATCGTATGTTCGAAACACGCAATATTCGTTATGCAGGGGTTGGTATACAGGATATAACGTATAAGGCCGGAATGTTTCATTCGTTGCTAAGAACCGATAAAAGCCGAAGAAATCAAAAATACTCAACCGCTATGGATTTCAATGGTTATTATGCAATAAATATGGAACGAAGCAGCCAAAGTACTATCGAAGCTGACTACCTATGGGTTTACTTTACGCTTAAAACTCCGGTGGAGCTATACGAAGGAGAGAAAGTTTACGTTTTTGGCGAATTGACCAGCTGGATGCTATCGCCCAGTAACCAAATGGAGTACAATCCCAAAGAAGGAGCTTATGAGCTTCGATTGCTGCTTAAACAGGGAGCATACAACTACCTTTACACTGTTGGAAACAGCGAGAAAGGAACTGTTGACTTTACCCATTACGAAGGCAATTTTTACGATACAGAGAATGTTTATACCATATTAATTTACTATAAACCTCTAGGTGCTCGTTATCATCGGATAGCCGGAATGAAGCAAATTAGGAGTTAACCTAAAGAAAAGATTGACTACAAAACTCATTACTCCAAACGCTAATATTTAGCATTTGGAATCAATCCGATTGGACTTAATGCCTTATGATTTGTACGAAAATGCTTTTTGAGCAGATTAAAACTGATTTTTTTCCTACATTTGGTAGCGGATATTTACGCTTTACATACTCAATATGTTTACAACCCTTTCCCACTCCCCTTTTTTTGTGGGGCTTTCGCCCCAAGATTTGGAGGATATTTTCAGCTCCATATCTTACTCTACCAAATCGTATAGTAAAGGTCAAACCATTGCACAACGCGATGATGAGCTTAATAACCTGGTTATTGTAATTGAAGGAACGGTAAAGGGAGAGATGGTGGATTTTTCAGGCAAGATTCTTAAGGTTGAAGAGATTCAAACTCCACAACCCTTAGCCCATGCGGTACTATTCAGCAAAGTCAACCGATTTCCGGTTGATGTAGTAGCGCTAACTTCGTGCAAAATATTATTTATCCCTCGCAATGAAGTGCTCCGCTTAATGCAATCCAACACAACCATCCTTCAAAACTTTTTACTGGCCGTATCTAACCGCGCACAGTTCCTAACTACTAAGCTATGGTTTCTATCATTTAGAACCATAAAAGAGAAGATAGCCCACTATATGCTAACCCTGGCCAAAAGCGAAACCCGTACCACCATTATTCTGCCTAAGTCGCACCAAGAGCTAGCCGAACTATTTGGCGTAACTCGCCCATCGCTAACCCGTACACTTTCAGAAATGAAAAGCGAGGGAATAATTGAAGTGAATAAGCGCGAGGTTCAGATTGTGAATAAACAGAAACTGTTTGATTTAATTAAATAATTCTTTTAGACATGAAAAAAACATTATACACCCTCCTCATTCTTTTGATTACGCCCTGTTCATATATTTTGGGGCAAATACCCGAAAACCTAAAAGGGCAATTCCTTGATGAAGAATTTCAAATTGGGGAAATTATCCTTAAAGACAGTGAAAGCCTTACCTATTACCTAAATTACCATCTCCCCAGTGATAAGGTATGTTTTATTACAGGTGATAACCAATTCTATTTTTTGGCAAATCTAAAGGACATCACATTAATCACCTTTGGCGAAAGGGTATTTATACCCTTAAATCATAAAAATCTAGCAGAGGTACTTCAAACATATAGTGATGGCTCTCAATTGCTCCTACAACGGATAGCCAAAGAAGAACGAACCTCTGAGAATACCGGTGTATTTGGAACCTCAACAGAAACCGTATCCAAAACAAACCTTTCGGCTATGCCCCTCCAGCACCGATACGTTTACTTTGAACCCGCAACCCGCACTGGAAAGGTTGATCTAAACCTAAAATTCACCTATTTGCAAAACAACAAGAGTCACACACTCCTGCGAGTTAAATCGCTTAAAAAGATTTTTCCTGAAAAATGGGTAGAGATTCAAGAGTACAGTAAAACGAACAAACCTAGTTTTAAAAATCCTGAGGATATCATTGATCTAATGAATTTCTGCATTCAAAAGTAACCTCACACCTAAAAAAGCTCCAGCTGTTGGGAATAATATTCGGGGTTCTCTAATCTAAGCAGTTTTTGCTTGGTTTCAAGTCCACCTGCATAACCTACCATATCACCGTGGCTACCAACTACCCTATGGCACGGAATGATAATGGATAGCGCATTGGCACCATTGGCCGAGGCAACAGCCCTAACCGCTTTTGGATTATTGAGCCTTTCGGCTAACCCAAGGTATGTCTCGGTAGTTCCGTAGGGAATAGCTAATAGCTCGTTCCAAACCTCCTTCTGAAAGGTTGTACCTACTAACAATAGGGGCAGGCTAAAAGTGGTTCTCTGCTTTAAAAAGTATTCTGCGAGTTGGGCTTGAGCCTCAACGATTAACATGGTTTCGCCCATTTCAAACTCAGATTTCAGCCCCTTCATTATCCTATCGTCAATAGCTTGTCGCATTTTACGATAGCGCCAATCACACAAGCAGAGCTGCCCGTTAAAATCGCCTATTACAAGCTCTCCGTATCTCGTTTTAAAGTACTGAAAATAAATACGCATTGCTAAACCTTTTAGGACAACAATTTAGGTATAAAATTAGGAAAAATCCCCCTAACCAAGAAGTTTAGTCATTACATATTCTAATTGGCTTATTGGATGCCCAAAAGCATACACTCGTTTAAATTTTCTGACTAATTATCAAAATAACTGTTATATGGTAAGCAAGCCATGCTATAAAGCACTACCTTTAGGCGCTTTTAACAAATTATTTTTCACCTATCTTGCGATTCATGAACAATCGCATTAAACGCATTGTCAACGATATACAGGAAATTATAATGATAAATAGAGAGTTCTTAGGAAAATCCGCAATCATTACCAAAGAGAGAACATACAGCTATCAAGAGCTTATTGCCCTCATAGATTCATACTCACAGCTATTTTCTAACAAGGGATTCGAGAGGATTGCCATATACTCTGAAAATCGCATTGAATGGATTGCCGCATTTTATGCCGGTTGGAAAAATGATTGCGAGGTTGTACCCATTGATTACATGTCTTCGGTTGAAGATGTTAGTTTTATTATTGAGGACTGCAAGCCCAACCTTATCTTTATCAGCTCAGAACTAAAACGTAAGGTCAATGATATCACTTCGCAGCTTACCTTTACTCCGAACTTCTCTTTTTTTGAGGATGAGAAGCTACCCGAGCCCAATCCGAATTCACAATGGGTTGCACCAAAGGAGATTAACAAAACTGCTGTAATCATATACACCTCAGGCACTACAGGTAGTCCCAAAGGGGTGATGTTATCCTATAAAAATCTGATCACCAATATCGAGGGAGTTTCCTCTAAAGTTGAAATTTTCAGGTCGGATAGGCAGGTACTCATGCTGCTCCCACTACACCACATCTTTCCGTTGGCAGGCTCCATGATGGCTCCGCTATACGTTGGTGGTACTATAGTGATGTCCCCTTCCATGCAGTCGGGCGATATGCTGGAAACGCTCCAAAAAAATCAGGTGGCTATTATTATTGGCGTTCCCCGCTTGTATGAGTTGATATACAAAGGCATTTGGACAAAAATTAATTCCAGTTTTATTGCCCGTAATTTTTACAGAATTGTAAAGGTCCTCAAGAGCAAAAGGATCGCGTTAGTAATCTTTAAGAAAGTTCATAAGAATTTTGGAGGCAATCTAAAGTTTTTGGTGAGTGGTGGAGCTGCACTACCTAAAGACATTGGAAAATTCTTTCAAACCTTGGGCTTCGATGTGCTTGAGGGCTATGGGATGACCGAAGCTGCTCCTATGATTACCTTTACCCGTCCGGGTAAAGTTAGAATTGGATCTCCCGGGCAAGCGCTACCTGGAGTACAAATGGAGCTAAGAGACGAAGAGATTGTAGCCAAAGGGGATAATATTATGCAGGGATACTTTAACCGCCCTGACGAAACTGCAGAAGTGCTTAAGGATGGTTGGTTATATACCGGCGACTTAGGCAGGATTGATAAAAACGGTTTCCTCTTTATCACAGGTCGAAAAAAGGATATCATCATCCTATCCAACGGAAAGAATATCAATCCTGTTGAGCTGGAAACGAAATTTGAAAAGAGCCATGAATGCGTGAAAGAGGCTGGCGTTTTCCTGCAAAATAACCAGCTGCACATTGCTATTCTTCCCAATTTTCAACTCCTTGTTGAGCAAAGTATATCGGATGTGAATCAATACTTTAAGCAACAAATCATACCAGCTTTCAACGAAAAATTATCTGCCTACAAGCGTATCATGAAGTTTGCAATTGTGAATAATGAACTTCCACGTACCCGACTGGGCAAGATTCAACGTTTTAAGCTGGCAGAACACGTTCAGAATTCAAAACCGCAGGAACAAGCTCCTCAATTTCACGAAACCCAGTACTATCTTGCAGTTAAGGAATATATCGAATCGCAAATTGATTTTGATGTAAAGCCCAATCACCATGTAGAGTTTGATATTGGACTGGACTCTCTGACCAAAATGGGATTGATGGATTTTATTGAAAAGAAGTTCGGTGTTAAGCTGGATGAGAAAAAGCTTATCACCTTCCCTTCTCTCAGCGAAATGTCAGAGTACATTAGAGAAAAGAAGCAATGGGTTGTGCAGGAAACCACTAACTGGATGGATTCCATTAAGGAGAAGGTAGATATTAAACTCCCAAAATCGTGGTTTACACTCAATCTATATAAGAATTTAGCCAAATTCTTCTTTAAAATCTACTTCCGATTCCACGGTAAGGGGATGCAACATATTCCTGAGGGCCCATGTATCATAGCGCCCAATCATCTAAGCTTTTTAGATGGTCTTTTTGTGGCCTCATTCCTAAAACGTAAAGTACTCAAACAAACCTATTTTTACGCTAAAAAAGAGCACGTAAAAAACGGATTCCTACGATTCTTAGCACGTACCAACAACGTAATTGTAATGGATATTGATGGAGATCTTAAGGATTCCATTCAAAAATTGGCCGGTGCTTTACGAGAGGGTAAAAAGGTGATTATCTTCCCCGAGGGTACCCGCAGCCGAAACGGACAGCTGGGCGAGTTTAAAAAAACCTTTGCAATCCTAAGTACAGAACTAAATGTTCCCATTGTACCGGTTGTTATTACTGGTGCAGACCGTGCGCTTCCCATAGGAGCCAAATTTCCACGGCCTTGCGTTAAGGTGAATGTTGAGTTTTTAGAGCCTATAGCTCCCGAAAGACATACCCCCGACACGCTTGCCCAAGCCGTTTATACCGAAATTTCAAGAGAATTTTATACGTAAAACTTGCTAACACCTTCTATTCCCTTCGCTAAAAAATGTTTTTAAAAACCTCATCCTTGTAACATATGTTACAGGCTGTTTCTTTACTATCTCTTATGTTTGCATTGTAAAATAGAAAACTTACAATTTATACACTACACGCATATGAGAACAAGAGATATTATAACCATCGATCGCGACCTGTGCAACGGGTGTGGCAATTGTATTGTAGGCTGTCATGAGGGTGCCCTACAGCTGATAGACGGAAAAGCCGTATTGGTAAGCGAGCTGATGTGCGACGGACTGGGTGCATGCATTGGCGATTGTCCCCTTGGAGCTATCACCATTGAGCACCGCGTAGCCGAAGCGTACGATGAGATATACGTGATTAGCCGAATGGTAGCCAACGGTAAAAATACCGTAATTGCCCACCTAAAGCACCTGAAAGATTACAACGAGAAGGAGTATTTACGCCAAGGCGTAGAGTGGTTGCTAGCCAATAGGGATAAGTATGATTTTGCACCGGAAGAAGTACTTCAGGCGGTGCACAACCATAAGAAAGAGGAAGCCTGCGGTTGCAATGATAATGCTCCCAAGGCACAACATCAGCACGCCGAGGGAGGATGTCCCGGTAGTGCAGCCAAAAGCTTTGGGACTTCTCAGGCACAGA
>CAZKPD010000098.1:0-9802 GCA_964554585.1 uncultured Rikenellaceae bacterium | reverse complement strand
TAGCCGTTGGGTTGGCATACATCCATCTCCATACGTTAATATCCACCAGCGAAACGCCCATAATCTCATAGCATTGCCATAGGTTATCCAGAACGGCCAGATGGGCTTTTTGGGTGTTATTATCTTTAAGTCCCAATACATCCAGGTCGCGCTTTTGGAAAATAAAGGCCAACGCCTCGGTAAAGGCGGTATTTGGAACTCCGTTCAGCATGTAGTAGTCCACATCGTGCATGGTGATGGTCTGCTCTACGGTGTGCCCAAACTCGTGCATGGCAATGTTAAACCCCTTATAATTCATCCCCTCTTCGCCAATGCGGGTGCGAAGTAGTGCAACATCCTCTTTCATGGCACCACCCCAGGCATGCCCTGCACCACGGCTACCCTCTACCCTAATTTTGCTTTGGAAAAATTTGGTTTTCTCCTTACTCCAACCAAGGGTTGTTAAGATATTGGGAATCTCATTCTGATATGCATCCGCAGAGGTAAACCGTTTACCTACCGTATTATCTAGGGTTGTGGCAGAAATACTGCTACGGCTTTTAAAGCCGTCGTACCAAATATCGTAGGGTTTAAGCTCGCGCCCAAGCCTTTGGCTGATCAGCTTGCCCGTTTCTCTAACCTGTTCTGAGGATACTAATCCAATAAAGAGCTGTTCCACCTCCTCAACGGGAAGCTCATAGGTCCCTTCAAAGGTGCGTTGAATCAGGTTGGGTAGAGTAGGATTAAAGGCATCCATTTGTTTTACGCTCAAAAACAGGTTGAGCAAGTGTTGATAGCGAGTGTTGGGCTCAGCCGTATAGGTAGCTGAAGTACCGTTCTCCTCCAGCGTATTGCTATAGGGTTTCCATTGGTATTCGGAGCTATTAATAACAGCTTGCGGAATGGATTGGTCAATAATGCGTTTCATCACTTGGTAAATCATCTGTTGTGCCTCAAGCCCATCGGTACCATTGGCATACTGCGATTTAATCTCATCCCTTAGCCCCCAATGGGTAATCAGCTTCATTCCGTCAGGGAAAATTTGCTCCCCTTCTTCGGTACGAATGGCATCCATGCAGATATTGTACTCATCAATATAGGCATCTGCATTTGTGCTAACTTGGGAATGCTTTTGAAGCAGATTAGCCGGAATGCGCGAGCTAAACGAGTCGCCCATACGAGCATAGGCCCACTGTTTACGGCTCCACTGTGTACCCAACTGCGTTTTTTCAGCCAATGAGTAAGTGGGAAAGTTGAGCGTAGTAATAAATGCTATGCGGTTACCAAAAAGATCCTCGGTAAGATGTGCCGAAGCGTTAAAACCTCCAAACATCATATCAATGGGTGTAACAGGGCCCATGTCAAGGTGCAGAGGACGCATTAAATCTTTAGTTATTTTCATGAAATTGCCATAGAGTACCTCAAATCCGGTAGAGAGCTTATGGAAGAGTATATCCAAGTCCTCCTCATCGGCAATAAAATTTTCATGGCAAAACGATGTAAACTCTGCCATATCCCCATCGGATTCTCTCCACAGGTTGGCGGTTTGCTGAACCCCACGCTCAATTCGGAATTGGTTTTCGTTACCATATTGGTCAACAAGTTCCTTTATGGTGTTGTCAATGGTACCCTGCGGTATGTTGCTTCCGGTCTGCTGCTGTTCTGCATTATTACAGTTACTCATGGTTAAAAGTAAAGGAATGGTTAGTAGGATGGCTATACGTTTCATGATTGAAAAGTGTATGGGTTAGTTAATAGTATTTTTCTTTCGTATGCATCAAATCCTCTATTGCGAGTTGATCGTAAAGTTGAAGTAGTTGTCGGGTTAGGTTAGGAATTTCATATGCATGTGTGCCAATGTGAGAGATGGGAAGCACTCTAGGTGAAGTACCTGTTAAAAAAGCACCTTCAATACTATTCAGCTCATCGGTGTGTATGCTCCGTTCCATAAAAGGAATGCCCTTTTCCGTAATTAATTGAATAACCTTCCTTCGGGTTACACCCTCAAGCACATCCTCTGCAGGAGGAGTTATAATAGTACTGTTTGCTATTGCAAAGAAGTTTGATCGGCTTCCCTCAGTGATATATCCCTGGCTATTCACTAAAAGTGCCTCATGGGTTTGCGTCATGCAAATGGCCTTATCGGCCGAAAGGCGTAGAGTAGGGTTCTCTATCTTTACATTGGGATTTTTTCGTTCCAAGGGGATTAGGTCGGCTCTTACTCCATTGCGGTAAGCTTCTGTTGGGGGGTAATGACTTTCGATAAAGTAAGCCAAATAGCGGTAATCACCGTGTTCATGCAGTTCGCTGAAGAGCGATATTCTGAGATTTTTCTCTTTTACCGGATTTCGTTTTAACAGGGTGATTATGCCGTTGGTTAGTGAGCGTATATCCAAACCAATACCCGATTGTGAGGTGGATTTTTGCAACCTCTCCAAATGCTCATCCAGAAATAAGGGTAATTCCTCTATTACCCGAATAACCTCATAAAACACTTTTATGTTCTCGGGAATCTCATAGGCTCTAGAGACGGGAATATATACTATGTGGCCGTTGTTGAGGAAAATGTTCTCCTCGGAATCAAAGGCAATCGTCATAACCGTGGGAGGATGAAATTAAAAGGTACTTTGAAAATCTATAAGCCATTCGTGCTATCACGCATGTTGAGTTGCTCCCTAAGAACAGTTTGTATTATGGGAGTATAGTATCCGTAAAAGAACTTAGCTTTATTCGGATTTTGGAACCTGGAAAAGAATAGGTTAATCCATTGTCCTCCTGCCAGTTTTGAGGTCCACATTACGCTAGGATTTTCAGAGAAGTTACCACAAAAATAGAAGTAGTTTAATCCCTTACCTTCAATCACAGCAGGGAAATGCTCTGTTAGCCCAAGCTGTTCAAGTACCTCCTTGCCCCTGGGTGTAACATCAAGCTGAAAATGGGAGTGAACAACATTCTCTGTAGGATCAATAAATTCGAACCATTGCTCAAACTTTACGTTTTGGGCAACACCAAATCGTTCAATGGCTTTCTGATTACTCTCAATGGTAGGAATGGCTGAGTTCAGCTCAGCGCCCAATCGCAGAATTTCGATCAGCTCATCATTGTGTACCAGCACAATTCCCGACTCGCTCTCAGGCCAAGCGCCATGATGTTGAGATTCGTATAGATTTTTCATCCAAACGGGAGGTCCGTCGTCGGCATTTACGTCGAAGTTGGAGTAATACCTGCCACTCCAGCCCGACCAAGCAATGCTCAGTAGTTCTTCGGTTTTTGTCCTCACCAATGCATTGGTGGGTGAGCTAAAAAGGTTGTACTCCACAATGGCAGGTTTTCCTTGGTCCAGCATCTCTTTTAGCAAAAGAAAGTCGTTCTGATTCAGCCCGCCGTATATGCGTTGGTAGGTTCGTTCAGATTTTAGTTTCTCATTGGACCAGCCTTGAGCGTGAACCCCAAAGCAGTCGGCATAAAAAACCATATCGCTGGTTGCAGCAAACTGATCTATCTCATTGATGCGGATACTTTTAAAATCGAACTCCCCATTTTGCAAATCGATGGGAAAGAACCCGAAGTAGTCGGTCTTGTGTGAGTAGTGCCTATTGCCGGGGAGTACATATTTATTTTGATTCAAAATCCAGGTAAAAGATTTGTGCTCGTTCCTGTCTGTTTGAGTAACCGTTTTGTCTAAAATATACACTGAAAAGACCTTTTTGTCCTTTAGTATCCAAGGGATTTTCATTCCCAAAAGGGAAATGATAATAGCTACAGCTACTATCCCTATCACTGTAAGTACTCTTTTCATATTCTTAGTAATTCTGTTATACTTTCGAAATTTACGAATAAAATTGCAATAGACCATAGCCTATATTAATGTTGTGCAAAAATAAGTGGTTTTATATTAATGTGAAATATGGCTGCACTTTTCCACACATTGGGGCTAATAAACAACAGTTTTTACATGCCTCTCATAAGGTCTGTAGTTTAATCGTTTGTAATAGAGATGGATGTGCACAAGGCGAAGGTTTGGCACAATTTAGGTTATATGTAAGGCGTGTTCCCCAACAACACATTTCAAATATAAGCTGCTAAAGCAGTAAGGTTGCCCAGGTTCTAGTCAATATCAGCCAAACTTGTTTGTCCAAACCAATCTTAGTCCCAGATTCATCCAAACCGAATCTGGGCAACCTTTTTTTAGCCCTTCTCACCTGTTCAAATTCTATTTTTCATTACGGTCATTCTCCGTGGTATAGCTCTTCCTTTTTTTTTGTGTCATTTTGACCTGTTTTACTAGACAAATAATGTCAATTTGTCTGAAGGTTTGGGGTGGCAAACAATTTGAAATCCTTGGTAAAACACATAGTAAACCATAGGAGGGTCAGACATATGAATCTAAATAATTTAACCATTAAATCACAGGAGGCGGTGCAACAGGCCGTTACTATTGCTCAAGGCTATGGGCATCAGGCTGTGGAGCCAATCCATATCCTGAAAGGAATTGTGAGTCAGGCCGAGAATATTACCAGTTTCCTTTTAAAAAAGGTGGGCGTAAATCCTACCAATCTGGATGGAGCCGTTTCGCGAGTTTTAGAAAGTTATCCCAAGGTGTCGGGGGGTGATACATACCTTAGCCCGGCTTCCCATAGGGTTTTACAAAAGGCAGGTGACTTTGCACGTACCCTGTCCGACGAATATATCTCCATAGAGCATTTGCTCTTGGGGTTAATTCATTCGGGCGACCAAGTTGCTCAAATTTTAAAGGATGCAGGAGTCTCGGAAAAGGAGCTGCTTAAAGCTGTTCAGGAACTTCGTAAAGGCTCTAAGGTCGATTCACAAACCGCCGAGGACACCTATAATGCGCTGAATCGGTTTGCCATTAACCTGAACGAAATGGCTCGCAGCGGAAAGTTAGATCCGGTAATTGGTCGGGATGAGGAGATTCGGAGGGTACTCCAAATCCTTTCGCGGCGAACCAAAAACAACCCCATTCTAATTGGTGAACCCGGCGTAGGTAAAACAGCCATTGGCGAGGGCTTAGCCCATCGCATTGTAACCGGTGACGTACCCGAAAACTTGAAAAGCAAGCAGGTGTACTCGCTGGATATGGGTGCACTTATTGCCGGTGCTAAGTATAAAGGCGAGTTTGAGGAGCGACTCAAATCGGTGGTTAAGGAGGTCATTGCTTCCGATGGGGAGGTAGTGCTGTTTATCGATGAGATTCATACCCTCGTAGGGGCAGGAAAGGGTGAGGGGGCAATGGATGCAGCTAATATCCTAAAGCCTGCTTTGGCCCGTGGTGAGCTGCGCGCCATTGGTGCTACTACGCTGAATGAGTACCAGAAGTATTTTGAGAAAGATAAAGCGCTTGAGCGCCGATTCCAAACGGTAATGATTGATGAACCATCGGTGGCCGATGCTATCTCAATCCTCAGAGGGTTAAAAGAGCGTTACGAAACGCACCATTCTGTGCGTATTATGGACGAAGCGGTTATAGCAGCCGTTGAGCTGTCGCAGCGTTACATAACCGATCGCTTTTTACCCGATAAGGCCATTGACCTGATAGATGAGGCTGCATCCAAGCTTAGGCTGGAGATGAACTCGGTTCCAGAGAGTATAGATGAGATCGAAAGGCGCATAAAACAGCTTGAGATAGAACGGGAAGCCATTAAACGTGAAGGGGATAAACCCAAATTGGAGGCCTTGAGTAAAGAGATTGGGAATCTGCAAGAGGATCGCAATGCGCTTAAAACGAAGTGGATAGAAGAGAAGGGTATTGTGGAGAAGATTCAGCAGAATAAGCAGGCCATTGAAAGTTATAAGTTACAAGCCGATGAGGCTGAACGTTTGGGCGATTACGGCAAAGTGGCCGAGCTGCGCTATGGCCGTATTAAGGAGGCCCAAGAGGGCATTGAAGAGCTAAAAACCGAGCTGGCCAGCAAACAGGGCGATTCTGCGCTTATTAAAGAGCAGGTTGATGCTTCGGATATTGCTGAGGTGGTTGCACGATGGACGGGAATTCCCGTAAGCCGCATGCTGCAAAGCGAGCGTGAAAAGTTGCTTACGCTTGAGGAAAAACTACACCAAAGGGTAGTGGGGCAGCATGAGGCCATTGAGGCTGTAGCCGATGCCGTACGCCGCAGTAGGGCAGGGTTACAGGATGCCAAACGCCCCATAGGGTCGTTCATATTTTTGGGAACCACAGGGGTTGGAAAAACTGAGCTGGCTCGTGCCTTGGCCGAGTTCCTGTTCAATGACGAGAACCTGATGACCCGTATCGATATGAGCGAGTATCAGGAACGACATTCCGTTTCACGCCTTATTGGTGCTCCTCCGGGCTATGTGGGGTATGACGAGGGTGGCCAGCTCACCGAATCGGTTCGGCATAAGCCCTACTCCGTAGTGCTACTCGACGAGATAGAGAAAGCGCATCCTGATGTGTTTAACATACTGCTGCAAGTGCTTGAGGATGGTCATTTGACTGATAATAAGGGTCGAAGGGTGGATTTTAAGAATACCATCATCATTATGACCTCGAATATTGGTTCACAGATTATTCAGGCAAATCTTTCGGGTAATGTGGGCAGAATTACGGAGGAGCAGGTTGAGAAAACAAAAGGCCAGGTACTGGAATTTCTAAAGCAAACCATACGGCCCGAGTTTCTTAATCGGGTGGACGAGATCATTATGTTTAGCCCCTTAACCCGTGAGCAGATTAGGGAAATTGTGCTGATGCAGTTTAGGCGAATCCAATCCATGCTTGCCGAGCAGAATGTTAGGGTAGAGATTACCCCTGCCGCTGTCGATTGGATTGCAGATATGGGCTTTGACCCGCTTTACGGGGCACGTCCGGTTAAAAGAGTGATGCAGCGCCATATTATCAATCAGCTTTCTAAGGATATTCTTGCAGGCAAGGTCGATAGCAGCATGCTCATAACCATTGATTACGCCGGAGGCGATCAGCTAGAGTTTAGGCATGCGTTATAAAAAAGCACGAAGGAATCGCTCCTTCGTGCTTTTTTTATGTTGGATAAATGCCCTACACCTTGTCTTTTAATGTTTTATTGATCAGTTTTTTTGCTTTCTTTCGTTCTAGGGCATTGGGTTTAATATCAACAGGTCTTTTGCCTATATACATACGATACACCAATTTTTTCGATTCGGCAATAGCCTGCACCACCTCTGGTGGAAAAAAGTAGCTGCTGGTTATCAGCTCATAGGTATTCTCATCAAATGTGGTTGTACTAGTACTACTTGTAGCTTCGTCATTTTCACTGCTTCCGCTTTTAGAGTCGGTAGTGGTAGAGGAACTGTTCTTGGTATATTGTTTAACCATACGACGGTAAAGGTTCACCTCAAAAAAGTTTTCGTCAACCTGCATATATAGGGTAGAGTCCGGCAAATAGGCGCTTAGCCTGTAATCCATAATTAGATCGAGAGAAATTTGGTTCTGTCCGTTAGCTTTCACCTGACCAAAATAGCTAGCCCCCACCGTGGAATGTTTTGGTGAAGACCTGAAGATATTTTTTTCGTCCGCTTTATATGCTTGTAGTTGTTGTTCAAGCCTATAGGTGGTTTCATCCTTAAAGCGATCAGAACTCTTGTAAATTGTGTTTCGCATTGTTCCGCATGAGGTCAACGCTATGGCGAGCATAAGGATAAAAATTCTGCGCATATGAAGGTAATTTATGGTTGTTTGGCTTTATAAATAAATGGATGCAACTCAACAGGGATACCCTTGAGTAGGGCTTCCATTGATTTTATTGCGGTTATACAGTTATTTACCTATGATTAAAAAGCCTTTAGACACTCGTCAAGACTGCCCCTAATATCAAATACTGTCTGCAGCTGGAGCAGTGTTACCAGCTCCATTACCTGCGGTGTGATGTTGCAAAGTTTTACCTGAGAGTCGTTGTTTTTTGCAGCCCTAAGAATCGAGAGCAGCGCACCAAATCCGGAGCTGTCAATATAGTTTACATCGGCCAGGTTGATAGCCATTTTAATCCCGGGCTGATCAATTAGCTTAGAGACCTCTACTTTGAACTGTTGAGCCATGGCAGCATTCAGCTTATTCTCATTTTCTAATGAGATGATAAGCACATCGTCAATTTTTTGAAGATTTATCATAGGGATTCGTTTTTAATATAATTCTTAAGATAGTGGTTTAACTCCTCAATGGCCAAACGGCTAATGGTGTTAAATTTCTCAATTAGCTTTAGGCAGCTTTGCTCATTAAGATTGGTCGAAATGTTACTTTCAAACTCTTTCATTTCATTGGCCAAAGCTGTAATGCCAACAGTGGACACGCTGCCCTTAACCTTGTGCGCTAGCTTCCCAATTGCCTGAAAGTCTTTTTTATGAACCAACTCATCAAATTGCTGAGAAAAGATAACGCTCTGGGTCTGATACATCATCACCAAATCGGTCAGCAGCTGATTATTGCCATCCGAAACCAATTTTAGCTGCTCTATATCAATGTGATTGTACTCCCTCATCGCTTGTTTTCTTTGCTACACAATGGCTAAGTCAAGGTGTTAAAACATAGCACTAAAGTACAAATAAAAATGATATCCCTTACTACCCGCCACTCTTTTTAGCCAGGGGTAGCTCTTTCTGCTGCACAACAATAGACATATCCACTAAATTGTAGAACATTGAGTTGGCTCAAACTAAAAAATCGTGTAGGTTTGTACACATAATTCATTGTTTAATATTTAACTAAAGATATAATGAAAACGACACCATTAAAAGAGTTTCATGTTGAGTTGGGCGCCAAGATGGTTCCCTTTGCCGGATGGGAGATGCCCATTGAGTATACCGGTATTAACGAAGAGCACACTACCGTTCGCGAGAAGGTAGGCGTTTTTGATGTTTCCCATATGGGTGAAGTTTGGGTAACAGGCCCCAATGCATTGGCATTTTTACAGTATGTAACCTCAAATGATGTGGCTGCCTTGGCCGATGGAAAAATCCAATACTCCTACTTTCCTAACGGAAAGGGGGGGATTGTAGATGATTTTTTGGTTTACCGTTTCAATACAGAAAAGTACCTACTGGTTATCAATGCGGGGAATACCCCCAAGGACTGGGAGTGGTTAAAATCGCACGCATCCAAGTTCGGCCTAACCCCCGGGAAAGACCTGATCAATGCATCTGACGACTATGCCCAGCTGGCCGTTCAGGGTCCTTTTGCGCTAAAAGCGATGCAAAAGCTGACCAAAGAGCCGGTTGAAAACATGGAGTACTACACATTTAAAACCATTGAGTTTGCCGGAGCTAAAGACGTGATCTTCTCCATTACCGGATATACCGGTGCAGGTGGATGCGAAATCTATTGCCCAAAAGCGGATGCGCATAAGCTTTGGAAAGCCGTTTTTGAAGCAGGTGCAGAGTTTGGCATTAAGCCCATTGGGCTGGGAGCACGCGACACCCTTCGCCTAGAGATGGGATTTTGCCTCTATGGCAATGATATTAGCGAAGAAACCTCTCCGCTAGAAGCCGGACTTGGCTGGATTACCAAGTTTGTTGACCATAAAGATTTTATTGACAAGGCTACCCTGCTTGACCAAAAAGCCCAAGGGCTTAAGCAAAAGCTTGTGGGATTTGAGATGATTGATAGGGGGATTCCGCGTCAGCACTATGAGATTGCCAATGCGCAGGGCGAAGTGATTGGTGAGGTTACCTCAGGAACCATGTCACCCATGATGAAAAAAGGGATTGGCATGGGTTACGTGCAATCCGAATACAGCAAAGCCGATTCCGAGATTTTTGTTAAGGTGAGGGATAAGCTGCTTAAGGCGCAAGTGGTAAAACTTCCTATTTACAAGAAGTA
>CAZKPD010000097.1:0-9914 GCA_964554585.1 uncultured Rikenellaceae bacterium | reverse complement strand
AATCTGAATCTTATCATAAATGCTGTTGAGCTCTTGGATATCCTTTAGTATATCCCTCACATCAGCATTGTCCAAATTCTGTTCCAAGAGCTTAATCACCGTAACCATAGACATCTTTTGGTCAACTATTCGATTAACCAATTCGTTATCAGCGCTAGAGAAATCACCTACTAAAGAACTGGCCAAATACAAACCCTCAAACCATCCACCCACCAGCACAATAGCCCCAATGGCTACCCTATCATTCTCTTCAAGAATTGAGTTGGTATTCAAAAAAGTTTCGGAGATGATGTCCATAATCACCTCGCGGTTATTAATGTTCTCCTCCAAACGGTTGATAATGCTATTATCAATGGCATTTAGAATGCCCAATCCCTCGGCCATCTTTTTGGCAGCAGTCATGTACTTAATAGAGGCCTGAGTTTGGTCGAACAGGGTTGCATAGCTTAGATCGGTGCTATACACTCCCAAATTCAGAGCCATGCTCTTTGTGGTAGTGTAACGTGAAATGTTCTCAACCGGATTTAGAATCTCCGGATTATACTGTGCTCCGGCGCGTTTCAAAATCATGGCCGTTTCAAGCGGAGAGGGTAAGGAGTAAAAGATTTGTCGTGCTGTTTGAACGCCGGATTTGAGTGAGCCATCCACTTCGATTTCACTTGCATCCAGCTCAACCCTACCCTTTTTTGGCGAATCGGAAGTACAGCTAATCTGCATAGCCAGAGCTAACATCAGCAAAATGGAACCTGCCTTTAAGTTAATAAACCTGATTGCCATAATACCTGCTAAATTAAATTATTTGTAATCTCGACTTGTTACCGAAATAAAACTTTTAGTAAAACTAACAAAAAAAATTGGGCTTTCAACAACAATATGGGTGGTATAATGACATTTTTTTGAAATGAAGCTTGGAAAAGGTTATGAATTATCGGTTTTGTGCCAATTAATAGTTTGATGTGCAAAGATTTCCGCTCAGATAAACTGAAGAAAGCTATTTCGTTTGTACTTTTAGACCCGCATAAAATTGTAGTGTCCTATGATAGAAAATCAAGCTGTAACTAAGGAACAAGAGCAAAAAGTCATAAAAGCGTTGCGTAACGCTTCGGATGATGAGGCAATAGCTATGCTTAATTCGCTGAAAGCGTATGCAACCCCCTTTTATATTAAGGTATTGCTCGAAATGTTAACTGAAGCCCGACCTGAATCACTTAAGAGGGCAATAACAGAATTTATTGCCAACATCAGGCTACAGGAAGTGGTTATCCACATTGCCGATTTTGTTGCAAAAAACCATAAGGATTTAGATGTAAGCCACATTGTTACAGCATCGTGGCAAAATAGCCTAGATTTTTCAAGGCATCTTGCACCCTACTTCGATGTGCTCATTTTTGCCGATTATCAACTTGCATTCGAAGCATTTACTGTGATTGAGAACAGCATACACTCCTTAGAGCGCAACGAAATTTCCCAATTTGAGGCATTGCTAACCAATGCATTGCCCCACGCAACTGATGCCAAGCAACGATTGATAGAGGCTATGCTCGATCAGCTGAAACAGGTAGACTAATAGGGAAAACGGGCTAATCGTGGTCCGAATAGTATCTCATAAACTGACTACGCTCATACACATCAGGGTTTCCAACCCTACCATAGTTCATTTTGCCCTTAAACTCATCAATGGTCTTTAGCCCTTTCTTGTCCATCCAGTTGGAAAGGAAGTCAATCATTTTCTTAAGGTGTGCAGGACCATTCTTGTAAAGGGTTGAACACACCTGAACCGTTTGGGCTCCTGCCAAAAGCAGCTTAACCACCGCCTCACCATCATGCACACCGGTTGAAGCAGATATATTGATTTTGGGAACCACCTGGTTGGCTATAGCCACCCATCGGAGGGGAATACGAATATCTGCAGGACTACTAAACACCTCTGCGGCGATGTTTTCCATCTTCTCAATATTGATATCGGGAGCAAAAAAGCGGTTAAACAGTACCACTCCTTGCACATCGCGATACCAGAGCTGCTCAATGATTCGAAGAGGATTGGTAAAATGTTCGCCCAGCTTAAACGCAAAAGGGATGGAGATTACCCGCTTGAGCTTTTCGGCCAGCGTAAAATAAACCTCCTCGTACTCGTCCGATTTTTTTCGGCTATCGGTGGGGAGTATAAACACGTTCACCTCAAGCGCATCGGCACCGGCATGTTGAATTTTTTTGGCAAAATCGACCCAGTTAGAGGCTGAAAAACAGTTAATGCTGGCAATAATTGGGATATCAACCGCTTGCTTAGCCTGCTCAATCAGCTTTAGGTACTTATCCACATTGTTACTGGTAACATAGGCCTTTAGGTAATCTTCGGCTTCCGGGTAGTCGGAATGCTGAGAAATGGACCCTGTTTCTTTCACAATTTGCTCCTCAAAGAGGGACTTTAGCACTACCGCTGCAGCGCCGTTTTGAGCTAACTTTTTAATTGACTCCACATTGGAGGTTAGCCCTGAACTACTTGCAATTATAGGATTTTTGAGGGTTAATCCTAGGTAGGTTGTCTGTAGATTTGCCATGACCTTACTTTTATAAAATGTTCAGTGGTGAAAGTAACAATTTATTTTTAATAGTTACGCTCGCCAAAAATTAAACTCCCCACCCTAATCAAATTACTACCCTCCTCAATGGCAACCGTATAATCGCCCGACATACCCATTGACAGAATACTGAAATTAGGTTTATCCGCAAAATAGCGAGTTTTAACCTCAGTATATAGCTGGGACAGCCCTTTAAACTCTGCTCTAACCTGATCCATATCCTCTGTAAAAGAGGCCATCCCCATCAACCCGTCAATGCTCACATGCTGAAGGGAAGAAAATATGGGAGAGGAAAGGAACTCGTAAATCTGATCGGCCGAAAGGCCATACTTAGTCTCCTCTTGGGCAATGTGAATTTGCAAAAGGCAATGGATAACCCGATTATTTCTAGCCCCCTGCTTATCTATTTCGCGCAGCAGGTTAATGCTATCCACCGAATGGATTAGCGCAACAAAAGGAGCAATATATTTAACCTTATTGGATTGTAAATGGCCAATAAGATGCCACTGGATATCCTTAGGCAACGCCTCGTATTTGGGCAGCAACTCCTGCACTTTGTTCTCGCCAAAAATTTTGTGCCCCGCATTATAGGCCTCAAGAATGGTGTTGTTATCATGCATTTTCGAAACGGCCACCAGCGTTACCTGTGACGGGAGCGTTTTTTTTAAGTTCAGTAGATTTTGTTGAATGCTCATAGACTTGTTCCTTTTCAGCAAAATTAAGGGTTTTTAAATTGATTTTGGGCTTAATACGTAATTTGTACATATGCTAATGCCAACATTAGTAATATTAATTTTTTTTCAATTGCGTATTACCAATCGATTTTGTTATTTTATCCCTTAAAATTAGCCAATCATGAGCAATCAAATTGAAGAATTCCGCCAATACAGGGCCAAAATGAACGAGCGCATCCTTGCGCAGGACAATATGGTAATCAAAAGGTTATTCAACCTCGATACCAACACCTACATGGAGGGTGAGCTGAGTACACAGGTAAAGGAGATGCTGGGGCTGGTAGCCTCCATGGTGCTGCGCTGCGACGACTGCATAAAATATCATCTGGAAAAATGCCATGAGCAGAAGGTAACCACCCCACAAATGATGGAAATATTTGCCGTGGCCAATATTGTGGGCGGAACCATTGTAATTCCCCATACCCGCAGGGCTATGGAGTATTGGGAGGAGCTGCAGGGGAAAGAGTAAGATTTATCTAAACTCAGGTTTAGCTTAATGCAGCTTCCTAATTCTGGAGACAAGCAGTTTTTGGTACACCTCTTTGCAAACCCAAGCATCCACAGCAGCATACTGCTGCTGGGCATCGGTTAGCTGGGGTTGCTCCCAGTTGGAGAGCTGTTGCGATTTGGATACCCGAAGACCCAGCACAATGCCCGTCATTTTTTGAACGCTAATACTGGTTATGCCATACTCGGGAAGCACATTCTGCAAATCGACAAAGCCTTGAGGATTAAACTTCTCTAGCTTTTGCAGCAGTTTTATATCATCGTGAATGGCTGCGCCAACTTTATGAATATGCGGATTGGAAAAGAGGTGTATCAGCTCTTGGGGTAAGCCCACCTGCTGCACCCTGATAAGCAGAGCCACCTCAGCAGTAGCCAGCTGCAGCAGCGCCATATTGCTCGATTGCCCTTTTTTAAAGGTTGGCTTAGTCTCCGTATCAAAGCCCACAATGGGCTCGCGGAGCAGCAGTGGCAACCATTGCTCTAAGCTTTGTCGGTCGTTGACGACTACTATACGCCCGGGGTACTCGGCCCTAGGTAGCTGTGCCAGCTCCTCTTTGCTTATGGTTTCGGGATATATCATAGCTCTTCGCCTAGCATATCGCGCTGCCTGCGGGTAATAAACCAAGCATCGGTATCAACGCTATCATCGCCTTTCTTGGGAAGTTGCTCCACATACTCATCCAAATCGGCATCGCCATATGCCAGCATGTGGAACGCACGAATGGCGTTAGCCAAACGGATACCCCAATAATCCTTAAAATTTAAACGGCACTCCCACAACGCATCGTTCATCTCCTCCTCCTGCCCTTTTTGGTAGAGCATGGTAAAATCTTTTAAATCTTGGTACACATCGCTCAAATACTCGGCAATGCTGGCAGCAAAAGGCTCATCGGTTTCGGCCACATTGGGATCAAACACCCCTGGGAAGGCATCGTGTTCGCCCAAATAGATTTTAAGCCGCTCTTCAAGGGCCAAATAGTACTCCTCGGTAACATGTTTCACATTTCCCATCTCGCTCACAGGCTCGGTAGCAGGTAAAAGCGAAGCTTTATAGTACAGTAGAGGCAAAAGGCTGTGGCACACCTTTACGAATTGGCTCCGCTTAAAGGTTGTGGCGCTTTCAATAAATGTACAATACTCTTTGGCCACGGTGGCAAACTCAATGGTGGCCTTGCTAAAAACAATCTCTTTTATGGTACTCATTACGCTAATCTTTTAGTGCTAAATGCTATGGCTTACCCCTCGGCATCAAAATAGAGCTTGTAGTAGCCCATACCCTTATCCTGGTCGTACCCTTTCTCTACCCTATCCCGTCCGCCATGAATATAGAGGTGAAAATTCTTATCCAGCTTGATTACGCTCTTAAAAACCTTTTTGGCCTGCTTGGCCGCATCGGCCGAAATGGCGAATGAATCCTTAAGGTTATAGCCCATTTCCGATTCGTAGGCATCCCTATACTCGCGGTACTGCTCAACCACCTCGGGCATGCCAATGATATTGGCCTCAAAATCCTCTTGGTTGTAGCTCTCGTTTTGAGCAAAGTAGTCACGTGTTTTATTGATAATGGCCGTTTGCTCGGTTTTCTCCACCACATCCTCTTTAGCCAGCACATCCCGAATAAACGACTTGCAAAGGTTCATATGCCCTTTGGTTTGGTAAAAATCGTCTTGGCGGGGTTTAATGCCCAAAAAGGCAGAAATCCAATGGCTCTCGGCACTGTTTTTAACGGTACTATCCGTAGCCAACACCTTATAACCAAAATCCGGCTCTGTACTAAATATGAGGCAGCCCCTATCCAGCTTGCGGATATTAATGCCCTGAAGGGACTCCACGCCAAAGGCTTCGTCCGACTGCCGATAAACCTTTAAAAAGGTCTCTTTACTCTCCGATTTAAAGATTCCAACCGCATCCACCAGCTCACCATCCACAATGCAGTCGTTAATGTAGGCCACATACAGCTCACCCCCCTTGCCATTGGCAGGGCTACCTGCCAAATGCTCTGCCATCCATTGCGACTGCTCCAGCAGCGCATCCACATCGGCAAAAACCTTGGCAGCCATAGCATACACCCTGTTCATCTCCAGCTCCTGAGGATGGCTAAAGCTGTAAAACTCGGGCTGCTTAAAGGCCGAAAGGAAATAGGTTTTTAGCAGCTCCAATACGTGTTCATCCTCAATCCGGGTAAGGGAATTGCTAAGGACAATGGGCGTTTGGACTGTATCATCACCCAGCGAATGAATGGCAAGTAGCTGTATATCAGCTTCGGAAAAATCGAGCATAGCTTCAAACTTTTGCCCAAAGTTAGCAGTATTATTTTGTTGAAAAACCTTTGCACGGGAGAACCGTTAATTTCTACCCCAAAAAAACCATTCCTTTTTTGTATTTTTGTGCCGTTATTAATAGGTCATTTTAGATGAAAAAAAGGGTTGTAGTGGGACTGTCGGGCGGAGTGGATTCCAGCGTGGCTGCCTATGTACTGCAAGAGCAGGGATACGAGGTGATTGGGCTATTTATGAAGAATTGGCACGATACCACCGGCGTACTGCATGGCGACTGCCCTTTTGATGAGGATGTGGATTTTGCACAGCTTGTAGCCCGTAAACTGAATATCCCTTTCCATGTGGTTGACCTAAGCGTACAGTACCGCAAGCGGGTGGTAGATTACATGTTTAACGAGTATTCCAGGGGGCGAACCCCCAATCCCGATGTGCTTTGTAACCGAGAGATTAAGTTTGACGAGTTTTTTAAAGCCGCTCAGGAGCATAATGCCGATTTTGTGGCCACAGGCCACTACTGCCGAAAGGCAGAAATGGAAAAGGATGGTAAAACCGTTTACCGCCTATTGGCCGGCAAAGACGATAATAAGGATCAGAGCTACTTCCTGTGCCAGCTAAACCAGCAACAGCTGCAAAAGGCGCTATTCCCCATTGGAGAGCTTACCAAACCGCAGGTTCGTGATATTGCAACCAAGCTGGGGCTGGCCACCGCACAGCGAAAAGACTCGCAGGGTATCTGCTTTGTGGGTAAGGTGGATTTACCCACCTTTTTGCAGCAACAGCTGGCAGCCAAAACGGGCGATATTATTGAGATTCCTGCGGGGCATGAAATGTATGCACAAGCAGCCAATGGCAATCCGCTGGAACAGTCGGCCGGATTTAGCTACAAACCTACTGATGGAAAAAAAGTGGGTGAGCACAACGGGGCACACTTCTTTACCATTGGCCAACGCAAAGGGCTCAATGTGGGCGGAACGCCCAAACCGCTCTTTGTGATTGCCACCGATGTGGCCATGAATATTGTGTACGTGGGTCAGGGTGACGACCATCCCGGGTTGTTTAGGCAATCGCTGTTTATTCCAAAAGAGGAGATACACTGGATTCGTCCCGATTTGGCCATGAGCATTGGCGAAAGCCGCCCCTATGATATCCGTATCCGATACAGGCAACCACTGCAAAAAGGAATGCTTTCTCAACACGAGAACGGCATGTACATTGTGTTTGAGCAACCCCAACGGGGCATCACCTCGGGGCAGTTTGCCGCATGGTATCACAATGAGGAGCTGATTGGTTCGGGGGTGATTGCTTAAAACCACACACCTACTCTATTCTGCAAAAGCCCAACTTCATCTATATCTTATTAGTCTCTGTTTAATGGGAAATATACTTTTTTTGCAAACCTGCTAAAGGCAGGTAGATTTGCCAATTCGCCGATTCGCTTATTTGTGAAGAGTAAAACGTTCTCCGAACTCTGAACCGAGAACTAAGCGACGCCCTGAGCGGTTCGGCAGGCTCACCATAGCACCTGTCGAAATGCCCTCGAAGCCAACCACAAAGCACACAAAGAAGCCGCAAAGTTCGCAACGAACAAGAAACAGTGAGGTTCTCAAGTGACGAATGGCTGCGTAACAAACTCTTACCTGTGAGTGAGAACGTATAAAACCCGCCCAAAAATAGGCGGGTTTGGTATTTTACTATACCGCAGGCGTAGCCTGCTAATGATAGACCGGCTCAGGTACAACCTGAGCCGAACGGGGACTTTTTTTTACTTAGTTACATTACCTTGCCAAAAGTCAGGTAATTCATACTTCTTTTTCCACACAAATTTTTTCACCTCATTGTCTAATGGCAGTAATTCTATTGCAAATAGAAACAACCTCAAGTTTTCAGCATCATAAGGGCGAAGTTTTTCTTCGGCAAGGCATAAATAACTTAACTTCATATTATCTAAATATGCGTATTTAAGCTTTCTTAAAACATAATACTTGCCACCAATATTAAATATATCTGTATCATCTAAGCACAAAATACTGGCAATGCCAGAGGTGGAATTGATTGCCAATCTTTGATATACTTCTTTCTCATTCTGAGCAAAGACATGCCAATGGGGATTAACAATCATTGTTAGATTTTTTAACTTTAAAGAGTTTTCTTGAATAGCAAGTAAAAGGTCGTCTTCACTAATAATGTAAAAATCATGATTTTCTGAAAGGATTACACTTGCACCAGCAAAAGGCAGGTAGTAATGAAAATAAATATTTAAACTCACCTCTTGTATTATATACCCCTCTTCTGTTTTATAATAATCAGAAGTTACGGTGTCTGGTGGCTTAAATAACCAATTGTAAGTTTGCTCATAATCCTTTACACAGCGTACAGAAAAGCCATCGGTGGCTCCCAAATTATAACGAACCAGGTTGCTATCGGTATAGAAAACATATCGGCTCCATGTGTCAATGGGTGCATCAACTGTTGAGCTCCACCAGTAACCAGCTTCCCCAATTTCATAAAACGCCCCTTCATAATGACGATACCCTCCTAGTTGTGTGGCAAAGGTTGATTTTAAATTATTACCTTTTCTATTTTTAGATGAAAGGTCATTTGCATTTTCATCAACTAAAGTATTTCCTAACAGATCTGACAAATTATCCCACTCCTCAGCACTTGGCAAGTGCCAACCAAGGGGGCAAACCTCTTGCGCTGTGTCCCAATCATACAAAAAGCCATACTTTATGAGATTTTTTTTATCATTATTATACGTCCAGAAATTTCCTTCTTTGGGTGCATAGGCAAGATTTTCATTCATCCATACTAAACGCCCAATCTCAACTGTTCGATAAACTTGATTATCTCGGTTATCAGTAAAGGTTCCAAGTTGTTGTGAGAATGCATTTAATTGTATTAGTATTGCTATTGTGACTATCGCAAAACACTTCATTCGAATATTTAATTTACACACTATCATTTTATTGTTTTTTATTTGTAATGGAAAATGGAGTCAAAATTCAAAAATATTCGACATTACTTCAGTTTATCCCACAAGTTATTCTGTCCTACCCAGTTGAAAAAATCAGACCAAGAACCTCCCGCATTTTTGCTTTCTGCTTTTCCTTCAATTGGTTCAAGTCTTTTAGGTCTATTTTGTATAGACTCTGTTCTAATCATTCTTCCAATCCTAGTTGGTTCTGCTTCGTGTAGCCTTTGATTATGAGGTATAGACTTACCCAAAATTGAATTAATCCATTGCTCTACTAATTCTAAATTATAAGGCTCATTGTGTTCAATCTCATGCCCAAGTGTAATACCAAGTTGCTCCATTGATGATAACCCTGAAATATCTGAAGCCTCCTGTATAGCCTCTGCGTATAATATGATTTTATGAGGGTTCTTTGCTGTTGTTTCTAAAATTGTCACCCTACCAAATTCTTTTTTGCGCCTTGGAACAAACTCTCCACGGGCTTTAGGTTCTCTTATACAACGATCTTGCATTTCTATTAGAACATGATTGTCTGAGTTGACTAACTTATTAAACTGTTGCTCTCCAGTTTTTGTTTGCATTAGTATTGCACCATAGGCTTTGTGTTCAACAGTTGCATGCTTGGTATATTGACCATTGGCAAACACAGTATTTCCGTTGGCATCCACCCAAATCCTCCCGTGTGGATCCAGAAAGCGTATAGGGTTGTTCGCTGCATACTCATAGGGTGTTCGAGAGTATAGTATTTCCGCTAACGGGTCCACCGTGTGAAACCTCCCTATTTGCGGGTCATAAAACCTTGCCCCGTAGTCGTACCAGTCGAAGCGCACCCCGCCGGCGA
>CAZKPD010000096.1:0-9962 GCA_964554585.1 uncultured Rikenellaceae bacterium | reverse complement strand
TTAAACTTTACCCTATCAATTTTCAGAAAATAGGTTGAATAATTTTCCGGATCGGGAACAGTATTCAACACAAAGATTCCTCCTACTTGGGCCATTGCCTCAATTTGCAATACCCCCGGCATTACGGGCTCATCGGGGAAGTGTCCCACAAAGAAATGCTCATTCATGGTCACATTTTTAATCCCGATAATGCTGGTGTCATCTAGGTAAACTATCTTATCAACCAGTAAGAATGGGGGTCTGTGCGGTAGCGTTTCTTTTATCCTATTGATATCATATAGGGGTGGCTGGTTCAGGTCGAACTTTGGAAGGTTTGGCTTCATAGCCTCTTTGCGAGCCATTTTGCGGATAATCTTGGCCAGCTCGGTATTGGCCAAATGGCCGGGGCGTTTGGCTATAATCTTACCCTTAATACTTCTTCCCACTAAGGCTAAGTCTCCAACAATATCCAGCAGCTTGTGGCGTGCCGGCTCATTCTGAAAATGCAAATCCAAATTATTCAGAATCCCTTCGGGTTTCATCTGTATCCGAGGTTTATTAAACAGATCGGCAATCCTATCCAATTCTGATTGTGGCACTTCGCGCTCCATAATCACAATCGCATTCTCCAGATCACCACCCTTTATAAGATTGTTTTTAAGAAGAATCTCCAGCTCATGGAAGAATACGAACGTACGGCAGCTGGCTATTTGCTCAGGAAAATCTTTGATGTCCAGAAGTTGAGCGTACTGATTCCCAAGAACCCTTGAATTAAAATCGATGAGCACATCAATGCTAAACGACTCGTCGGGATAAGCAGCAATCTCAATCCCCTTTTCAGGGTCGGAATACACCAGCTTTTCTTTAATCACATAGAAACCCTTTTCGGCCTCTTGCTCCTGTACGCCAACGGTTTTGATCTTTTCGACAAAAAACCTTGCACTACCGTCCATAATGGGCATTTCAGGACCATCAACCTTAATCAGGGCATTGTCTATCCCCAAACCATACAGGGAAGCCAGCACATGCTCTATGGTGCTCACTCGCGCGCCATTCTGCTCAATAGTTGTTCCTCTTGAGGTGTCTATTACATTATCAGCTATCGCATCAATGGTGGGTTCACCCTCTAGATCAATGCGCTTAAATACATATCCGGTATTCTCGGCCGCAGGACAAATAGTGAGGTTTACATCCACTCCGGTATGTAAACCCTTCCCTTTAAATTGTACTTCGGATTTAAGTGTTGTTTGCTTCTCAGTCATAATCAGTCCAATTCTGTTGTATATTATTCCCAATTAAGTATTACTACAAATCTTACTTCTCAACCTTTTTTTTAAGAGTTTCCAAATCGCTCACTATCTCCGATAAGCGTTTAAAGTGAACATATGACCTGCTATAAACCCTAGCACTTATAGTTGGCGTTCCCATCAATATTTCATTCGGTTCTTTTATTGTATTGGGGACACCGGCTTGCGCCAGTAGCTTAACGCCATCAGCAATGCTAATATGCCCGGCCACACCAACCTGCCCGGCAAACATACAGTTTTTACCGATTTTGGTTGACCCGGCTATTCCGGTTTGCGCCGCAATCACCGTATTTTCACCAATCTCAACATTGTGAGCCACCTGAATCAGGTTATCCAGCTTAACGCCTTTTCGGATAATGGTTGAACCCATGGTTGCCCTGTCGATAGTAGTGTTTGCGCCTATGCTCACATTATCCTCTATCACCACGTTGCCCAGCTGTGGAATTTTTTGAAAGGAACCATCGGCCTGGGGAGCAAACCCAAATCCATCGGAACCGATAACCGCTCCTGCCAAGATTTCACAGTTATTTCCTACCACACAACCGTTGCCCACATACGCTCCGGCATGGATTACAGTATTCTCTCCAACGGTTACATGGTTACCAATAAACGCATTGGGAAAAATCTGAACACCTGATGCAAGCACCGCTCCCTCACCCACATAGGCCAATGGGCCAACAAAAGCATCACTATGGATACTGGCAGATGCTTCAACATGGGCTTTTGGGTGCACACCCCGGGGGTGATCCTTATGCTGAGAATCCACCAAGCGAAGCAGCTTGGCAAATGCCTCGTAGGCATTGTCCACCCGAATTAGGGTTGGCAACACATTTTTCTCTAGCTTGTAATCGGAATTTATAAGCACAACGGAAGCATTAGTAGAGTATAAATACTTCGCATATTTCGGATTTGACAGGAACGAAAGTGCACCAGGTTTACCCTCCTCTATCTTGGCAACGGTACTCACCTTAACATCAGGATTCCCCTCAACGTTACCGCCAAGAAATTCTGCTATTGCCTGTGCTGTAAACTCCATAATTGTACCTTTTTTTAAAATCTTTCGCAAAAGTAGCTATTTATTATGACTTAAAACCATTGCTATTCAGATAGCACAAGAAATGCTTGGTTATGTCTTTAGACAAAATTTTAGCATTTAACATATCTGAAGCAAGGGCAATATCTACAAGTTCTCCAGTGTTGTATAAAATCTTGATAGACTCCTCATTAAGTCGATAGGCATTGTTGCTTACCGAATCGGCAATAACAAAGTAGCTGCTATGTGCGGCCAGTTCCGGAGAAATATGCTTAAGCATAGCTAGCTTTTGTTCGACCTCTTCCTCGCTAAAAGGCGTGTTGCGGAGTTCAACCTTAAATAACTTGCGGGCAACCAGCATTTGAGCAAGGGACGACAAAACCCTATCGGGATGAAATCTCCATTGCTTAGCGGCTACCAGCAGATCGCTGTCATCAAAATTTGAGAAATGGTATAGCGCTGAAAGCTCGGCCATGGGCTTTGCAAAGTCCGATTCAATTACATCATGCGCTAAGAAATAGGACAATGCCGGAGAACCGAAAAGCTGCTCACCGGTTTGAGTTAGCTGGCGGGCTCTGAGAAAGAGTTGAATTAGCATTTGCTCGGCGGCCACAACGGTTTTATGCAAATAGACCTGCCAATACATTAATCGGCGGGCAATTAAGAACTTTTCTATGGAATAGATCCCTTTAGCCTCTACCACCAGATTGTCATCAACCACATTAAGCATTTTTATGATTCGTTCCGATCCGATGGTTCCCTCAGTTACACCCGTAAAAAAGCTGTCGCGCCTTAAATAGTCCATACGGTCAACATCCAGCTGTCCCGATACCAGCTGATGGAGAAAACGCTTGGGATATTGATCCTCCAGAATGGCAACAGCCATATCCAGCCGATTGCCAAATTGTGTGGTCATCTCGTGTACCAAATGCCGCCCTATCTGCTCATGGCTTATCCCCTTAACTAAGTGGAACTCTAAGGAATGCGAAAAGGGCCCATGCCCAATATCGTGTAGCAGTATGGCTGCTGTAGCAGCCTCGGCCTCTTGGTTGGTAATAATATGCCCCTTTGCCCGCAAAACGCTAATAGCTGAGGCCATTAGATGCATTGCTCCCAATGCATGTTGAAAACGGGTATGGGTGGCTCCGGGGTAAACCAGAAAGGTAAGCCCCAGCTGACGAATATATCTTAATCGCTGGAAAAACGGATGCTCAATAATATCGAATGATAATGGGAATGAGATATTGATAAACCCGTGGACCGGGTCGTTCACAATCTTCTTCTTATTCCTGTCCGACATCTGATAGGGATTAGCTATTTATGAGATCATATAAACAGAGTGATGTAATGTATATAGATGAATATCTGCTAAAAAGGGTTGCGCCCAATTACAGCTTTACCTAGCACACCTACTCCAACACCTAACTAGAATTGCGGATGGATTTCTATCAGATTGAAGCTGATCTTGGTTATCAGCGCTTTGTAATCGCTTCCGGCAAAGTAAATATCCTCATCATCCTCTTCGTAGTACCAGTTTATGATAGCCTGTTTAGGCGAGTGTTGCGCTATCGCTTCAATCTTTTTCATCAGGTCGAATAAGCGCTTTGATGAGCTGGTATTAAAATACTCCAGTTTTAGGTGAGCTTCTGTCTTTGCTAACGGATTCTTAAGGTATTCATCCATCCAGTTTAGGATGGGCTGGTAGAAATCGATTACGTTTTCAGGAATGGATCGACCTTCTATACGAATAATGCCTGTTTCGGGCTCCATTAGCACATAAGGTGTTGTAATCGTTTCTTTTATCTCTATTACTTTTATTTTCATAGCTCAAAACTTTTCGTGTAAATAAACGGTCTGGCATGCTATAGTTCGGAGCTTACAATATACTCGTCCCCATGACCATTGCGAACAATGGTATGCCAAAAGCGCATGGTTATGATCGATTCCTTGCCGCTCTCCTTATTGCGAATCTTTATTTTTTCATGGTTTAACTGCTCTGTGGTCATCTCTTCAAATCTGAAAGGGATTACCGTTAGGGCATTCAGATCGTGCCCCAGCTCGACGGTCGACTCATCTCCCTCTTCGTATTGCCATACAATCTCAACCGAGTTGCCCTCTTCGGCAAAATCATCAAAAATGCCGATGAGCTTATGTATAAACTTGTTAGAGGTACTATTGGTATATTCAAGAAAAAAGATAATTCTTGTAGTTGGAGCCGCAGCTAAAACATACTGTTGCACCCAATCAATCAGCGGCTGCCAAAATGAGTAGGGATCCTCAGTGATAGAGCGTCCCTCTATCCTAAGCACGCCTTGCTCGTTAAAATTAATGTACGGGCTATCAGCCGTTTTGTCAATTATAATTCCCATGGACAACCCTTAACTACGGTATAATCTTTTGGTTAAAAATAGGATTTTATTTCATACAAATCAAACCCTAGCAAAAATGGTATCCAGCTGTGCTACTCCTCAATCCCCACAAAAAGGTTGTACAACTCCCTCACTCTTACAATCCGTAATATCAGCGATAAAACAGCTACAAAGATAAGCGATGATATCAGCCCTACAACCCAACTTACCGTTTTTGCCATAATGAGATTAGTAGAAAATATAGCAAGGATAACAAAGAGAACGAAATGCAAAACAGCACTTGCGCTCACCTTCAGCTTAAACACTTTATACGATAAAAGCATCTGCAAAACAGCCATAGCAATCTGCGTTATCAAGCTAGAAAATGCTGCACCAACTATGGTGTATTTTGGTATCAGTAAAAAGTTGAGTGACACGTTAACGACTACCCCAGCAGCCGAGATAATATTTAAGTAACGCAAACTTCCGTTGGCTGTTAAAAGGGTCCCAAACACATATATTTGGGAAATAAACAGAAAGGACACCATTTGAATCGCCAATACTACTGATGACTCTTGGGAGTGTTGCGCATAGAGCAGATCCATTATTTGCTGACGATAAAAAACGCTTACCACTGATGCCGTGAATGCGACTACAAAAAGGATTCGAAAGGCAAGGCTCAACAGCGGTTTAATATCGTCATTAGACTTAATCATTTTTGAAAAAATGGGTAGTAGCAGGGTCGAAAAGAGGAAAGGCACCATGGTGGCAGCATCTAACAGCCTAAAGGCTTGAGCATATATCCCCGATTGAACAGCACCATCGGGCAGCAAACGCTCTAGCATTACGCTGTCAATTCTATAGTAGAACGACATGAGCAGGGTTAAAATGGCATAGGGATAGCTTTGCTTAAGTATGGAAAGGGAAAATGCCCTGTCGAACCGTGGTTTAAAAAAGGTTGTCCATCGGGTAACTAACGCCAGAGCGATAATGGCTGTAATGAGGTATGCAGCAGTTTGTGCATAGGCAAACCATTGTACCGTAAACCGTTCGCGAAAGGGTCCCCATAGCAAAAAACTACACAGCACAATCATCAGTACCCTGTCTGTAACGGAAAGGAGGCTGTCGGTTTTAAACCGCTGTAACCCGCTAATATTACTCCGGAGATAGAGGATGAAACTGGATAAAAACTGATTGAATACCAGCACAGAAAGCAACCAGAATTGCGCTTTGGAATAGCCTAAAATTAGAGCGAAAGCAGCACTGAGTAGGGCGTAAAAAATTCCCATCAGGAATTTTATCACTACCATATTGGAGAGGTACCGCGATAAGAGATTGGCGTGCCTGCTAATCTCACGGTTGTTGAAATTGGTTAACCCAAAATCTAACAGAATATTAAATAGGATGGAGAAATTGAAAAGAGCAAAGTAAACCCCATACTCTCCGGCTCCAACCAAGTTCTGTACAGTTCGGTCGATCCCAAATATCCAAAAAGGCTTAACTAGCAGGTTAAGCATGAGGAGCAGCAGCAGGTTGGTAGTAAACTTGCGTCTCAAGCCAAAAAAATTTATGCAAAATTATAAAACACTACACTAAGGTAACTGGAATTATGGGCCAAAATTACTATTCAGTGGCTAAATTGTTGTATTTTGCGCAACAATCATTCCGTACCCATAATGAGAATTGCCGTAAACACCCGACTGCTCATAAAAAACAAGCTAGAAGGCATTGGCTGGTTTACCTACGAAACACTGAAACGAATTGTTGCAGACCACCCTGAACATGAGTTTTTCTTCCTGTTTGATCGAAAACCTCATCCCGACTTCATCTTTTCGAACAATGTGCATCCTGTAATTCTTCACCCGCAAGCTAGGCATCCGATACTATGGTACCTATGGTTCCAATGGGCTGTGCCCAAGTTTCTCAGAAAATATAGGGTGGATCTTTTCCTGTCAACCGATGGATTTATCCCAACCCGATGCAATGTGCCTACACTCAATGTGATACACGACATCAATTTTCACCATTACCCACAGGGTTTGCCTTGGTCAACCAGAACCTACTACCGATATTTTTTCCCTCGATTTGCCCAAAAATCTACCCACATTGTTACCGTAAGCCAATACTCTAAAGATGATTTGGTGAAGAGCTATGGTACAGCACCCGAGAAGATTAGCGTAGTGCACAATGGAGCGAATGGGGCATTTATCCCCATCCCTAAGGAGCAAAAAAACCTTGTGAAGGAAAAAATCTCCAAAGGGGAGCCCTATTTCGTATTTGTGGGAGCACTAAACCCGCGCAAAAATGTGGATCGGCTTATCAGAGCTTTCGATGCATTTAAAAAAAGTACCAACCAGCCCCACAAACTGGTTATTGTGGGTGAAGCTATGTTTATGACCAAAAGCATTGAGCAGGCCTTAAAAAGTATTACACATGGAGACGAGGTGATTTTTACCGGAAGGCTCCAATTGGATGAGCTTACGCAAACCATGGCTGCTGCTACCGCATTGGTCTTTGTCCCCTACTTTGAGGGTTTTGGCATTCCCATGGTAGAGGCAATGTATTGCCACACCCCGATAATTGCTTCCAATGTAACCTCCATGCCCGAAGTAGCAGGCGATGCGGCCTACTACGTAAACCCTTTCGATGAGGAGGAGATTGCAAAAGCCCTACAAGAGATTACGGAAAACGACAGCTTAAGGGAGCAACTTACCGCTAAAGCGATTGAGCGAAAAACTCTTTTTGGATGGGACCAAACAGCCCAAAAGCTCTATAAGGTTATGGAAAGAATGATTAACCTTAAAACGGATGCTTAGCCCGTACTATAGGCAGGGTGTAGTAGAAGCCGGCTGCGATGAGGCCGGACGCGGTTGCCTTGCAGGCCCCGTGTTTGCTGCTGCGGTAATCCTGCCTCCCAACTTTGTGCATGACAAGCTAAACGATTCTAAACAGCTAAAGCAGACCGATAGGGAGCAATTGAGGTGGCTGATAGAGAGGGAGGCACTGGCCTTTGCTGTAGCCACGGTCAGCCCTTCGGAAATTGATGAGATTAATATTCTTAATGCTTCCATTTTAGCCATGCATAGGGCGATAGCTACCCTCAGCCTTAAACCGCAACACCTAATTATTGATGGCAATAGATTTAAGCCATACCTAACCATACCGCACACCTGTATCGTGAAAGGCGATGCTAAGTATCTGAGTATTGCTGCAGCATCAATTTTGGCAAAAACTTATCGCGACGAATACATGATGCAGCTAGCCAAAGAATATCCCAATTACCAGTGGTACAACAATAAAGGGTATCCAACCCTATCGCATAGGGAGGCCATTAAGCAGTGGGGTACAACAAAACATCATCGAAAATCGTTTCGACACTAATTTTAACCTAAAATCACGTTAAACCGTCAGCAAGTTTTTTCATCAAAGAGTTTATAACCAATTAAAAAAACACAAATCAAACATGAAACGACTAAGTACTATTCTATTGGGTATTGCCCTGCTCCTCTCTACTCAGGCCAAAGCCGATGAGGGAATGTGGCTATTGCCCTTACTAAAAAAGTATAACATTGATGCCATGCAGTCCATGGGACTCAAGTTATCTGCCGAAGACATCTACAACATCAACAACACCAGCCTTAAGGATGCCATCGTAATTTTTGGCAACGGTTGTACAGGCGAAATTATTTCGGACCAGGGTTTGCTGCTCACCAACCACCATTGCGGTTATGGGGCTATTCAGCAACATAGCAGCACAGAGCACGATTACCTAACCAACGGTTTCTGGGCCATGAGCAAGGACGAGGAAATTCCTACTCCCGGCTTATCCGTGCAGTTCTTGGTTCGCCTTGAGGATGTATCAGATCAGGTGTTTAAACCCCTTAAAGCAAAAATGAGCGACGAAGAGCGTGCTGCTTCCATTGAGGCAACCGGGAAAGCCATTGCCGAAAAGGCCATGGAAGGAACCCATTACAACGCAACCGTTCGCAGCTACTATGGTGGGAATGTGTACTATCTTTTGGTTTACGAAACGTTTAATGATATACGAATGGTTGGAGCTCCTCCCTCTTCCATTGGTAAGTTTGGTGCCGACACGGATAATTGGACTTGGCCTCGCCAAACCGGTGACTTTTCTATGTTTAGGGTTTATGCCGATAAGGACAATAAGCCTGCTGCCTACTCGCCCGACAACCAACCCTATAAGCCCAAACACCATCTTCCTGTTTCGCTAAACGGGGTTGAAAAAGGAGACTTTGCCATGGTTATGGGGTATCCGGGTACAACCACCCGATACATGACCTCTTGGGAGGTGGATGAAGCGCAAGCAATTACCAACACCCTACGTGCTTATATCAGGGGTATTCGTCAGGAAATTTTACTTGAAGATATGTTAGCCTCCGACGAGGTGAGAATTAAGTATGCATCAAAGTATTCAGGCAGCTCAAACTACTGGAAATTCTCCATAGGTCAAAATCAAGCTCTAAAAAACCTAAAGGTTAAACAGAGAAAGGAATTGCAAGAGAAAGAGTTTACGAAGTGGGTTCAGGATAAGAAAAAACGGACCAAAGAGTATGGCGAAGCCTTGGATTTAATCAAACAAGCTGTTGGATCCCGCGCTGATCTGATTACTGCCAATATTTACCTGAGCGAAACCCTTTTAATGGGCACTGAAATATTATCATTGGCCATGCGTGCCGAGGGATTATCAAATGCCCTTAAGGGTGATGATGCTGATGCTTTAGCAAAAAGTAGCATTAGGTTTAAAGAGTCAGCCCGTGCTTTCTATAAAAACTATAATGCTCCCACTGACCAAAAAGTGGCCAAAGCCATGTTTAAACTATTTGCCAAAGAGGTTAAAGATCAGCACAAACCCACCATCTTCGGTACTATAGAAAGCGGATATAGCAGCTATGAAGCCTATGTTAATGAGCTCTATGGAACCTCTATCTTTACCGACTCTACCCGCCTGTGGGCATTTTTAGAAAATCCCTCTGCAGAAATACTGGCTAACGATTTGGCTTATACTGCTTCGCAATCGGTAATTACAAAATATAGGGATACTTGGAGCGACCTCCAGAAGATTAATACCGGATACTCAAAAGGACATCAGCAATACGTAGCCGGAATTATGGATATGAACAGCGGAAAACCCATCTATCCGGATGCAAACTTCACCATGCGTCTAACCTACGGACAGGTAAAGGATTATTACCCTCGGGATGGTGTTCACTACAGCCACTACACTACGCTTAAAGGGGTGATGGAAAAAGAGGATCCCGACAACTGGGAGTTTGT
>CAZKPD010000095.1:0-10038 GCA_964554585.1 uncultured Rikenellaceae bacterium | reverse complement strand
TGCAAAATCACGGGCTTATCGAGAATCACACCACCCGATTTGATGCACAAAAGTTGATTATTGAATGCATAGATAGTTACAAGAGGAAGAACTTCGACAACTTTCTGCTACTGGCCTCTGATGCCTTAGAGTACAACATGCTCCTGCAGCGTCGAAATTTAAGCTCAGAGACATACCCTATGGATAAGCGAAATAAATGGCTGTTCGCTCCCCTGGCATTTTCTCTTTTAGGGCTCTCTCCGCTGCATCTATTCGCTTTTATTAACAACATGATTCCTCTGGGAGTTGCAAAGTACGTGAGCAGTAAGTTTAAAGACCCTCAGTTTATTAGCAGCGTCAGATTTGTGGTAGGACTACTCGTAGTTCCCATTAGCTATGCTATCCAGATAACCCTTTTTGCACTTATTGCCCGAAGCCTGATGCTAGCCCTAATCTACACGGTATCGTTGCCCATCTCTGCACACTTCTTCTTTATGTATAAGGAATGGTTTGCCCTTTTTGCAGAATGGGCTAAAGAGCTAAAAATTAGCACCTTTACCCCAAAGAGGTTTATACGCCTCAAAGAGCTGCACATTAACCTGACCGAACTGTTAAACGAGATTACCCAACTAAACGAAGAAACTGAGTAGTTTTTTTGATAGGATTGATCTACTTGTAGGCCTCTGCAACTAGGGTTACAGCTGGTGGATCGCCATACGATCTGTGGTGCTCAAGTTTTATAATAAGAATAACGCTTGCATCCTTACCGGCAGCTTCACGCTTGGCCAATATCTCTGCACTGGTTTCGAGGGTTTGCGATTTGTAGTAATGCTCTCGGGTTACCGCTTTATGCTTAAGTTTTATGTCCGCAACCTTGGTCATATTGGCAACATCCTGCGGATCTTTGGTAACAACAATTGAACGCCAATCGCGAGCAGGCTTTTCTACATTCCCTTTTTGCGACAAATCAGCCTCCTGCCCATTCGCATAGGTAACCGATTTAACCAATCCTCTCTCTATCCACACAACCTCACCCCCTCCCACTGGAGTATAAAACACGAATTTCTCCGAAATTCGTGAGACTTCACATATAATCAGCTCCCCACTTTTCAACAGCACCTTATCCTTGGCTGCAGGTTTACCCTGTTCCTCCTCCAGCCTATTGCCCAACGGGAGTTCATTATTCGCACAGCTCCCAGACAGGTTACTGGGCCACAAACCAAAACTTAGTGCTATTAAAAAGAGTAATCGCATTTCAAATAATATCATTATGAATATTGATACAAAGTTTCAACCGTTTTATTGAAAAAACAAAAACTTACATTCAAAATAAGGTTTTTAATAAAACTATTAGCTTACACTCATGTTTTACAAGTAGATGCACCTATTAAAATTTTACTTCTGATGAAAGCGGATTAGAACCAAAACCAAAATATTGAAGAAAAAAATGGATATCTTTACAACAACGCGATATGTAAGAGGGTTCAAATCTGCACAGCCGAAATTGCCATGAAAACAATGAAAAAATCAACTCTTTTCGTAATCATTCAGAGCATACTGATGCTGCTTTTGCAAACCGGTTTTGCTCAGAATAGCAAAGACTATATCACTATTAGCGGTAGTTTGAAGGATGCTCAGACCAAAAGATTACTATTCTTTGCCTATGTATCCCTCCCCAACCTTCATGTTGGAACTGTGACCAACAGCGAGGGCAATTACACCCTTAAAATTGACCCTTCGCTTGGGGCCACAGAGGTAGAATTTGCGCATTTGGGCTATGTTACCAAACGAGTAGCCATAGAAATACTAAAAAATAACAATGGTATCGTACTATTAGACCCAGCATCCATACCCCTAGAAGAAGTGGTGGTACGACCGCTGGATGCAGCAAAAATAGTGGCCGAAGCGTTGAATCGGGTAGCATTTAATTACAGTGAAAACCCGAATATGCTCACCGGATTTTATCGGGAAACCATAAAACAGGGGCGGGAGTACATCTCCATCACAGAGGCCGTGCTCGACATATATAAGGGCCCATATAAGAGGTATAGCAGTTACGACCGCATTCGAATTTTTAAAGGGCGTAAGAGCACTAACGTTAAAAAGGCTGATACCCTAGCCGTAAAACTTCAGGGAGGACCAAAAACATCATTGCTGCTCGATATTGCAAAAAATCCGGAAGTACTCTTTTTTGAAGATTATATCACCTACTACGAGTTTAACCTTGAAGATATTGTTACCATTGACAAAACCATTAACTACGTAATCAGTTTTGCTCAGCGAAAAGGAGTTGATTTTCCGCTATATCAGGGACGGCTTTATATCAACACAAAGAATCTGGCCATAACCAATGCACAGTTTAGCCTAAACCTGACCAATAAAGAGGAGGCCGCAAAACTTTTTATCCTTAAAAAGCCTAAAGGAGTTAGGTTTGTGCCTACATCCACCTCCTATTACGTTAATTTTACTGAGTACAATGGGAAATACTATCTAAACTATGCCCGCCACGAACTCTACTTTAAAGCCAACTGGAAGAGAAGGCTGTTTAATACCAGCTACACTGTAGTAGCCGAGTTGGCAATTACTGACAGGGATTTGGGAATAGCTGATAAATTCCCGTTAAGAGAAAGTTTTAAAACATCTGACATTTTAGAAGAAACCATAGAGGCTTTTATTGACGAAGACTTTTGGGGTGAGCATAACTATATTCAACCCGAGGAATCTATTGAAGAGGCTATAAAGAAGTACGGCAAACGCTTAAAAAGACAAGCCCTATAAAGGGAATACAAGTAACCCTTGTTACACTAATTTCTACTACCACTAAAAGACAATAAAAACCAGCTAAAGGGCAGACCTTTATCAAAAAATAAACAAACCAATCCCTTTCTCTTTACGGTCAATCTAATTATATTTGTAACCTATTTAGATTGATTCTATTTTTTGCTGTTAATGAATTAACAGCACCATAAACAATTTGTATAACCCTGTGTTGTTTATGATGAAAGTTAGACCTATAAAGACCCATTTTGTAACAACATAACTAAATGTTTAGCGAACAGGATAAGATTTTAGATGAGGTTACCAGCTCCGAATACAAGTACGGATTTGTAACCGACATTGAAACCGAAACCATCCCAAAAGGGCTTAACGAAGATGTGGTGCGAATCATTTCGCAAAAAAAGGAAGAACCCGAATGGATGCTTGAATTTCGGTTAAAAGCTTTTAGGCATTGGCAAACCATGGAGATGCCCCAATGGGCTCACCTGGATATTCCGGATATCGATTTTCAGGACATTATATTCTATGCAGCCCCTAAGCAAAAACCTACACTGGAAAGTTTAGACGAGGTGGACCCGGAGCTGTTAGACACATTTAACAGGCTGGGCATTCCGCTCGAAGAGCAAAAAATGCTATCGGGTGTTGCTGTTGATGCGGTAATGGATAGCGTATCGGTTAAAACCACTTTTCAGGATACGCTAGCCGAACGGGGAATTATTTTTTGCTCCATGAGCGAAGCCATTCGAGAGCATCCGGATTTGGTTAAGAAATATCTGGCTTCGGTAGTTCCCGTTACCGACAACTACTTTGCAGCGCTTAATTCGGCGGTTTTTAGCGATGGCAGCTTTTGCTATATCCCCAAGGGGGTAAAAAGCCCCATGGAGCTAAGCACCTATTTCCGAATTAATGCCGCTAATACCGGACAATTTGAGCGTACGCTTATTGTAGCCGATGCCGACAGCTACGTTTCGTACCTTGAGGGATGCACCGCACCCCAACGGGACGAAAACCAGCTGCATGCAGCAGTGGTGGAAATTGTGGCCATGGAAAATGCAGAGGTGAAATACTCCACCGTTCAAAACTGGTATCCGGGTGATAAGGAAGGCAAAGGCGGAATATACAACTTTGTGACCAAGCGAGGCATTTGCCTGGGCAACAACAGCAAAATTTCGTGGACCCAAGTGGAAACCGGGTCGGCCATTACCTGGAAATACCCCAGTACCATCCTCAAAGGCAACAACTCGTATGGTGAGTTCTACTCGGTGGCTGTTACCAATAACTACCAGCAGGCCGACACCGGAACCAAGATGATTCACTTGGGAAAAAATACGCGTAGCCGTATCGTTTCTAAAGGTATTTCGGCAGGAAAAAGCAACAACAGCTACCGTGGATTGGTAAAAGTTTCGAAAAATGCCGAGGATGCACGTAACTTCTCGCAATGCGACTCCTTGCTGCTGGGCGATAAATGCGGAGCCCACACCTTTCCTTACATTGAGGTAGACAACCCCTCGGCCATAGTGGAGCATGAGGCTACCACATCAAAAATTGGGGAGGATCAGATATTCTATTGCAATCAGCGCGGCATTTCAACCGAAGATGCTATTGCACTTATCATCAATGGCTACGCCAAGGAGGTACTTAATAAGCTACCCATGGAGTTTGCCGTTGAAGCACAGAAGTTACTTCAAATTAGCCTCGAAGGAAGCGTTGGGTAATTTTATCAGTAATTGTCAGAAAAAAAAGAGAAAAACAAGCCATGTTAACAGTAAAAAACCTACATGCCGGCATAAACGGAAAAGAGATACTCAAAGGGATTAACCTCACCATAAACCCCGGTGAGATTCATGCCATTATGGGACCCAATGGATCAGGGAAAAGCACCCTAGCCTCGGTACTGGCCGGGCGAGACCTGTTTGAGGTTACCCAAGGAGAAGTGCTCTTCAACGGAAAAGATATTTTTGAGATGTCGCCCGAGGAGCGCTCACGCGAAGGGCTTTTTCTTAGCTTTCAGTATCCCATTGAGATTCCCGGGGTAAGCATGGTCAATTTCATGAAAACAGCCATGAACGAACACCGTAAGCATAAAGGGCTAGCCCCTTTATCGGCATCGGATTTTTTAAAGCTGATGCGCGAACGCAAAGAGCTGGTCGAAATAGACTCTGCCCTAACCAATCGTGCGGTGAACGAAGGGTTCTCGGGTGGTGAGAAAAAGAAAAATGAGATTTTTCAGATGGCTATGCTTGAGCCCTCACTCTCCATTCTGGATGAAACCGACTCCGGGCTGGATATTGATGCGCTTAGGGTAGTGGCCAACGGAGTGAATAAGCTAAAAACTCCCGAAAACTCAACTATAGTTATCACGCACTACCAAAGACTGTTAGACTATATTGTACCCGACTTTGTGCATATCCTTTACAACGGACAAATTGTAAAAACAGGAGGAAAAGAGTTGGCTCTTGAGCTGGAGGAGAAAGGATACGATTGGATTAAGAATGACCAAGAGGCATAGGGAAACCGGCCTTCACGCTGTTGCACTTTTGTGCAAATTGGCGCTTAATAAACGGACAATATGAATGCTGTAGATATAACACCCAAAGAGAGTTTTATAGACCTTTACATCAATAACCTCGATCTTATTACCGAGTATTCTTCACCACTACTCAACAGAGAGAGGCAACAGGCGCTAGAAAACTTTAAAAGGCTGGGGTTCCCTAACTCTAAGAACGAGAAGTATAAGTACATGAAGGTGGAGAAACTTTTCCATGCTGAGTATGAGAAGTACTTTACCCCCAAGCCCATTACCTTTAATGTGGATGACATATACCGTTGTGATATCCCGTCATTAAACACCCATACTGCACTTACCCTAAACGGTTTTTACCTTGGCAATCCCGATTCATTATCAGAAATTGAGCAGGGAGTCATTGTAGGCAGCTTGGCACAAGCTGCCAAAGAGTATCCCAATGTGGTGGGCAAATACTACAACACGCTGGCCAACGAACAGGAGGACGGACTAGTATCTCTCAATACGGTGTTCGCTCAGGACGGCGTATTTATTTACATCCCCAAAGGGGTGGTAATGCAAAAGCCCATTCAGATTATTAACCTGATGATGAGCAATGAGAACCAGATGGTACAGTATCGCAACCTAATTATTGCCGAAGATAACGCGCAAGCCGATATTGTAATCTGCGATCATACCCTATCACCCGCACACTACCTATCCAATGTGGTTACGGAGGTTTTTGCAAATCCCTGCGCAAATGTGGATATTGTTTCCATGCAAAACCAGCATAACGAAACTACTCAATTCACCCATCTGTTTGGCAAGCAAGAGCGAAGTTCTGTGCTCAATACCAATACGGTTTCGTTACATGGCGGAATAATCCGTAACAACATTCATATTCTGCTTAACGATGAGGGGTGCGAGAATCACACCTACGGAGTGGCCTTGGCCGACCGCAACCAGCATATCGACCTCTACTCGTTTATCGACCATGCTAAACCCAACTGTACAAGCAATGAGCTATTTAAGGTTATCTTAGACGAGCAGGCAACAGGTGCTTTCAACGGGCGCATCATGGTTAGACAGGATGCCCAAAAAACCCAGGCATTCCAAAGCAACAACAACCTTCTCCTCACTACAGAGGCTAAGATGAATACCAAACCTCAGCTGGAGATTTATGCCGATGATGTGAAATGTACCCATGGAGCAACCATTGGGCAGCTCGATATGGATGCCAAGTTTTACATGCAGTCTAGGGGTATTGGAGAGCGCGAGGCCATGCTTTTACTTATGTTTGGCTTTGCTCATGACGTGATTGGGCATATCAAGATTGAACCACTTCGTACCAGGATTGACGAGTTGGTAAACCAACGGTTACGCGGAGAGCTTTCTCGCTGCCACAATTGCCCTATGAACTGCCATTAGCGTTGAAATAACTGTAAACAACTAAGAACTTGCAGACAAAGCCCTTTGATATCAATGTAATCCGAGAAGACTTTCCCATTCTCAAACAAGAGGTTTACGGAAAACCCCTAGCCTATTTGGATAATGGGGCCACTACCCAAAAGCCCCTATGCGTGCTGCAAACCATTGAGCATTTTTACAGTAAGATCAATGCCAATATCCATCGGGGTGTTCACCGATTAAGCGATGAATCAACCCAGGTTTACGAGCGTGCCCGTGAAACGGTTCGGGCATTTATGAATGCACGAAGTGCACAGGAGATTATCTTCACCTCCGGTGCCACAGCCGGCATTAACCTAGTCGCTTTCTCTTTTGGCGAGGCGTTTGTGGGAAAAGGCGACCAGATTATCGTGTCGGAGATGGAGCACCACTCCAACATCGTCCCTTGGCAGCTGCTGTGCGAAAGGAAACAGGCAACACTCAAGGTCCTTCCGTTTGACGACAGCGGTGAGCTGATGCTGGATCAGCTGGATCAGCTGATTACCCCGCAAACCAAACTACTGGCTGTAAACCATGTATCCAATTCGCTGGGTACGGTAAATCCTGTAAAAGAGATTATTGCCAAAGCACATGCTCACGGGGTTAAAGTGTTGGTTGACGGAGCGCAAGGAGCAAAACACGGAATACTCGATGTTCAGGATTTGGATGCAGACTTTTATGTCCTCTCGGGACATAAAATATACGGCCCCACAGGCATTGGAGTACTTTACGGAAAGCAACAGCTGCTGGAGCAAATTCCCCCTTGGCAGGGCGGCGGCGACATGATTGCTAAGGTTTCTTTTGAAGGAACCACATTCAATGAGCTCCCATTTAAGTTCGAAGCCGGCACAGCCAACTATATTGGTGCAACAGCACTGGCCACAGCACTAGATTACTATCAGGGCGTTGGAATTGAAGCAGTCCTTGAATATGAAAACTATCTGCTGGATTATGCTACCCAAGGGCTGCTTTCCATCGATGGCGTTCGAATTATTGGCACCGCATCAGATAAAGCCTCTATTATCTCCTTCTTAGTGGACCATATACATCCTTACGACACCGGAATGGTACTGGACAAGTTGGGCATTGCTGTGCGTACCGGAACCCACTGTACCGAGCCGGTTATGGCCCATTATGGTATTGATGGAACGGTTAGAGCTTCGCTTGCATTTTACAATACCACAGCAGAGATTGACCGCCTGGTGGAGGGGGTAAAAAGGGTAAAATCCATGTTTGGGTAAAAAACGAATAACCATGAGTATCGATCAAGTACAAGATCAAATAATTGAGGAGTTTAGCGCTTTTGACGACTGGATGGACCGCTACCAACAGCTAATAGACCTTGGCAGCGAATTGCCCCCAATGGATGAGCAGTACCGCACAGAGCAACACCTAATACAGGGTTGCCAAAGCAGGGTTTGGGTGAATGCCCACTTTGCCGAAGGCGAAATCACCTTCGAAGCCGACAGCGATGCCATTATTACCAAAGGGATTGTGGCATTGCTTATTAGAGTGCTTAACAACCGCACTCCCAAAGAGATAATGGATGTCAACCTCTACTTTATCGATCGCATTGGACTAAAAGAAAATCTGTCGCCTACCCGATCCAACGGATTGCTGGCCATGATTAAGCAGATGAAATTGTATGCCATTGCATACAATGCAAAGGGGTAACATAAAAGTACTGAGGGCTTGACTATAAGTCAAACCCTCAGTTTTTTGAGAATGTTATTACTTCTGTTTAAGCAGTTCTATTTCTTTTTGCATTTGCTCCATTCTCTTTTGTTGATTTTCATTTATTTCCTGTTGTTGCTCAATTAATTGCTGCTGCTCCTGTATGGCTTTTATCAGTACCGGCACCAGTTTCTCATAGGAAAGGCCCCAAAGCTCTACCTGCTCATTTTCGGGCTTGCTTACCACCTCAGGAACAATGTCGTACATTTCCTGTGCCACCAATCCAATCTCCTGCTTGCCCTCGGGGGCAATAACTATGCGCCCATTCTCGATAGTGGAATTGTGATGGAAATAGGTTTTGGGCACCATACGCATTACCTGTGCTAATCCGTATTGGATCGGTTGCTGGTTGGATTTTACGCGGGTATCGGAATAGGTATCCCATGCGAAAGCCTGCGCCCTGCCCGCACCAATTGCAGTGATGTTAGGTAGGTGCAATGCATAGGTGGGTGCAGTTACAGTCCGTAAACCTACCTGTCCTCCTTTCAGAACGGTTACGGCATTCATTCTATTGGTATTACCGGTTCCTATTCCAATGGTAAATACGGGGTCTGTATCGACCCAAGAAGTGAGATTTTCTCCTCCCGACACATTGTACCTACCAATAGCTACCATACCCAAAGAATTGGCAACGGTAACTTGCCCCATGGCGATGGAATAATTACCCAAAGCCGATGTTTGATAACCCATGGCGGTAGAAAAATTACCCGAAGCCCATGTTTGAGCCCCCATGGCGGTGGCAGCAGCACCCAAAGCCGTTGTTTTTTCCCCCATGGCAGTGGAATAGTAACCCGATGCCACTGTTTGTGACCCCATGGCAGTAGATGCATAACCCGGAGCCGTTGTTACTGACCCCATGGTTGAGGAACGCTCCCCAGAAGCCGTTGTTTTATACCCCGTAGCAGTGGAAGCATCTCCCGAAGCCTTTGACATTGACCCCATGGCGGTAGAAGAAATACCCGAAGCCTTGGTAGAAAACCCCATGGCAGTGGAATACTGACCCGTAGCCTCTGTATTTACTCCTAGGGCAGTACTGAAATAATCAGTTGCTTCCGTCTTGAACCCTATGGCGAATGAACCCCAACCCTGGGCAACGCTTCCCATGCCGAAGGCGTAGGAGTAATCGCCTCTGGCCTCGGGGCCTCCTGCCTCGTTCCATGTATAATCACCCTCGCTTCCGGCGGGAGCTCCGCTGCCAAAAGCAAAACTGCGGATGCCCAACGCTTTGGCCTCTCGCCCAAAGGCATAACTCTCAATCTTTTGTGCATAGGCATCCTCACCGAATGCAAAGGAATTAGCTGCTTGGGCTACGGCTTTATGCCCAATGGCGGTGGAGTAATCGCCCATGGCCCTGCTTTCGTAGCCGCTGGCAAAGGAGTTGGTCCCTATACTATCGGGACTTTCCACAAGTACTCTACCCGCCATAAAAGCGTTCTTTTGCGGGTACCACAGTACACGATTCTCTGCGGGATTAATGATTCCTGTTTCATCCATGGTAATATCAAAGAAACTCATCGGCTCCTCTTTGCCCTGACCGGTACTAAAACCGCCTACGGCAAAACCGCCCTTGGGCCGCTTGGTGTTCTCCGTATCGAAGG
>CAZKPD010000094.1:0-10106 GCA_964554585.1 uncultured Rikenellaceae bacterium | reverse complement strand
TTCCATTCCTGCTCATTTTCGCCTTCTCATCCACCACTCCTTCGTTGGTAATATTTTCCATGATTATTGCCATCCTACTATTATTTACCCACCAAAAAAACATTGAACGCCTAATTCGGGGCGAGGAGAAAAAGTTTAAGTTTAAGCGGAAGGAGATTGAGAAGAATAAGGTCAGCTAACCTTTAGCAGTAAATATCTTCGGGATACTCCACATCAACCAGCATAAGACCGCAGGCAGGAGCAGATGTACCAGCAGCTCCTCTATCACATTGCTCAATAATGCTCGAAAATTCTGAAAGTGAAGTCTTACCCCGTCCAACATCCACAAGCGTTCCCACGATTGACCGTACCATGTCGCGCAGAAACCGATTGGACCGAATGGTAAAAACAAGGGTATCCCCCTCCTTAGTCCACTCCGCACAGGAAACTGTACAAACATTGGTTTTAACATCAGACCCTTGCTTGCAAAAGCTGGAAAAATCGGAAACCTTCAACAGCATAGCAGCCGCTTGCTGCATCAATCCCATATCTAGATTGAGGCTATACTGCCAAGTGGTGTTCTTGGTAAAGGGATTTTTTCGTTGCGATATGTAGTATTTATACGCGCGAGAAAGGGCCGAGAACCGCGCATGTGCATCGGGCTGTACCCTAAAAATACGATTTATCGCTATATCATTGGGTAAAACCTGGTTCACATTGTAAATAAACCCGTTGGTTGATGAGAGATTCAACTCCTGAGCACAATCAAAATGGGCAAAAAATACCAGTGCATGCACACCGGTATCGGTTCTACCAGCACCCACTACAGAAATTGTTTGGCGCAGAATCAGCGAAAACGCTTTCTCTATTTCAGCCTGAACAGTATTGGCATTGGGCTGCACCTGCCAACCAAAATAATTTTTACCCAAGTATGATATCTCAACGAAATACCTGTTCACAGAAATTTTTTTTTCAAATATAGTAACGATAGTTCAAGTAATGGGCATCTACTCTACTCAATATTATATTGTACCGCAGACTAATTGGAACATCAAATTAAAAAAACTCGAAAAAAACAGGAAATGTTTAAAACTTCATCCAAAATGTGGGGTACTTTTCTTAAAGCCGAAGTAATAACAGCAGAAAAATGGGCTACTTTGTATACATATCTGCAATCAAACGGTCATCTACACATGTTGAAACGCCCCGGATTTAACAACGAGAAATTTAAGCGAGTTCATCGAAAAGAGTTACGATTTAATTCCTTTGAGCTGGAGGCTATTAACTCCTACTGTGACAGGTATAAAATAAAAAATCGATCAAAATTCTTAAGAGAGGCCATTATCTCTAAGATTCTTTACCAGTTTGAACAAGATCACCCCAAGCTTTTCTAGTTTATACCCCTTATTTTTCCATTCCAAATTGTCTTTATTACAACTTATTTGCATTGTCATTGGTTAGGAATAGAGCCGTTAAATTGGTAATTTTGTGCCCTCTAATTTTGGGACTTACAACAGATTGGCTATCTCATAAGGACATACCATGGAACTAAATTTTAAAGGGATTATATACTTCATTGCCATTGCCTTGCTGGCTACCATTGTCATCTCACTTGGCTTATCATTTCTTATTTCGGGCACTGCCAGCAGCAACAATGGTAGCAGGTTGCTCTTTCAGAGCGATTCCTTACGCATTCAGAATCCGATTTACCATATTCCTATGCCCGAAAAAATGGAATTTGCCGGAGAGGAAGTTCCCTTGCACCTTTTCGATGTTCGAGAAAGCCTCGATAGAGAGCTACAGGTGAACACCTACTGGCACTCCCAAACAGTACTACTTCTCAAACGGGCCAATCGCTACTTCCCTATGATTGAGCCCATCCTTAAAGCCAATGGAGTTCCTGATGATTTCAAGTATCTAGCCGTGGCCGAGAGCGCATTAACCCATTCGGTTTCGCCCTCAAAGGCCGTTGGTTTTTGGCAAATTCTCGAAGGAACAGCAAAAGAGTTGGGCCTTGAGGTTAACCAAGAAGTAGATGAGCGTTACCATATCGAAAAATCGACCCAAGCGGCCTGTACCTTCCTTAAAAAGAGCTATGAAAAGTATGGGAACTGGACCATGGCCGCGGCATCGTATAATTTTGGGCGAAACGGAATACAAAGACAAATGGAGCGACAAGACAATACTGACTACTACGATATGGTATTGGGCGAAGAAACCGGCAGGTATGTGTATAGGATATTGGCATTTAAAGCCATTTTTGATAATCCTCAGAAATACGGTTTTCATCTTATGCCCAATGAGCTCTATCCGCCTTATAGCTTCCAAAATGTTCCGGTAGATTCGGCCATTACCAGTATTGCGCAGTTTGCCAAGACCTTCGACACGAGCTACAAAATGATAAAATTGCTAAACCCTTGGCTCAGAGAAAACTTCCTGACCAATAGGAGTAAAAAGACTTACTTAATTAAGGTTCCCACTCCCCAATGGAGGGCAAATGCATATGAAGAATAACGGAGAATTGGGTGAACTATTCCATAAATAGTATGTTCAAATTAATAGGTTTAAAGGCATAAATGATTGATAGGCAAAACGGTGAAGCCCCCGAAATTGAGGTACAAGGAGCTAGGGTGCATAACCTAAAAAATATCGATGTTACTATTCCTCGTAACAAGCTCACTGTTATTACCGGACTAAGCGGTAGTGGCAAGTCGTCGCTTGCATTCGATACCATTTACGCCGAAGGGCAACGTAGGTATATCGAAACCCTTTCGGCCTACGCCCGCCAATTTTTAGGAGCTATGGAGCGTCCCGATGTGGACATGATTAGCGGACTAAGCCCGGTTATTTCCATTGAGCAAAAGACGACCAATCGCAACCCTCGCTCTACCGTAGGTACAGTAACGGAGATTTACGACTTTTTACGGCTACTATACGCCCGGGCTTCCATTGCATACTCTTCGGCTACCGGTGAAGAGATGGTTCGCTACACCGACGATCAGATTATTCAGCTGATTAGCAAACTCTTTGCAGGCAAACGTATTGCCATACTATCCCCAATTGTTAAAGGTCGTAAAGGGCATTACCGCGAACTGTTTGAGCAGTTCCAAAAAAGGGGGTATCTCCACGTTCGTATCAACGGCGAAATTGTGGAGATGACTCCCGGTATGAAGCTGGACCGTTATAAAACGCATACCATTGAGTTGCTAGTGGATAAGCTGAAAGTTAGCGAAGGAATAGAAAAAGAGGAGAACAAGCGGCTTCACAGCTCATTCGATATTGCCATGAAACAGGGTAAAGGCACCATAATGGTGCTGGATATGGATAACGAAGTTTCACGCTTTTTTAGCCGCAGCCTAATGTGCCCCACAACGGGTTTAGCCTATGATGAGCCTGCACCACACACCTTTTCGTTCAACTCTCCCAAAGGTGCTTGCCCGCGATGCAATGGGTTGGGAACCATTGCCGAGATTGATATTGAGAAGATTATTCCTAACCCCAAGTTGAGTATAAAAAAAGGTGCTATTCTCCCGATTGGTCCCTACAAGAGCAACCTTATTTTTTGGCAAATAGAGGCCATTGCCTCTAAGTACGATTTCTCTTTGAACGATCCCATAGAGCAAATACCGGAAGAGGCACTTAACACCATTCTGTATGGGTCGGAAGAACAGCTCACGTTGAAAAACAGCAGCATTGGCGTTAAAACCAGCTATGTGTTAAGCTTCGAAGGCGTGATTAGCTACATTGAGAATATCAACAATAACGATGAGCTTGTGGGTCGTGGCTCCAGATGGGCTCAGCAGTTTATTCGCCACACAACTTGTCCCGCATGTAAGGGCACCCGATTAAAACCCGAATCGGAACTGTTTAAAATTGACGGTAAAAGCATTTCCGAGGTTTCAACCATGGATATATGCCAGCTTAACGATTGGCTGACCGATCTTGAAAAACGGCTAACCAAAAAGCAACAGACCATTGCCACTGAGATACTTAAAGAGATTCGGGAGCGTGTAGGTTTTCTGCTTAACGTTGGCCTAGACTACCTTTCTCTTAACCAAGGTGCTGCCACCCTTTCGGGTGGAGAGGGGCAGCGCATTCGACTGGCTACCCAAATCGGATCAAAGCTGGTAAATGTGCTCTACATCCTGGATGAACCAAGCATTGGATTACACCAGCGTGATAACATAAAGCTGATTGAATCGCTTAAGAACCTTCGCGATTCCGGCAATTCAATCATTGTGGTAGAGCATGATGAGGAGATGATTCTTTCTGCTGATCATGTGGTGGATATGGGCCCTTTTGCGGGAAGATTTGGCGGAAAAATTGTCGCCCAAGGCTCCCCACAGGATATAGCCTCATCCGATTCGCTAACAGCCAAATATTTAACCCACAGCTTAGAGATTCCCGTTCCCAAGGAACGTAGAGAAACGAATGGAAAATTTTTAACCCTACACCCTGAAAGATGTTACCGTACGTTTTCCGTTAGGGCTATTCATTTGTATTACAGGTGTGTCGGGCAGCGGCAAATCAACATTGATTAACGAAACGTTACACCCCGTACTAAGCCAGCAGCTGTACCGATCGCTCACCCAACCCCTGCCTTACCAAAAGATAACGGGCACAGAGCATATTGATAAAGTGGTTGAGGTGAACCAATCGCCCATAGGGCGAACACCACGGTCGAACCCGGCTACATACACCGGAGTTTTTACCGATATCAGAAAGCTATTTGAGCAAACCCCAGAAGCAAAGATCCGTGGTTACGGTGCCGGTCGTTTCTCATTTAACGTTAAGGGTGGTCGTTGTGAGGTATGTAAAGGAGCAGGGGTACAAACCATCGAAATGAATTTTCTTCCCGACATCTACGTAAAATGCAAAGGATGTAACGGGAAACGGTATAACCGAGAAACGCTAGAAGTTTCGTATAAGGGCAAGAATATAAGCGATGTGCTAAACATGACCATCAACCAAGCGGTTGAATTCTTTACCAATATCCCCTCCATTTCGCAAAAAATTAGGATGCTACAGGATGTGGGGTTAGGCTACCTTACCCTAGGGCAACAATCAACTACCCTGTCGGGTGGTGAGAGCCAGCGCATAAAACTGGCCAGCGAGCTGGCCAAACGCGATACGGGTAAAACCCTGTATATTCTTGACGAACCTACTACTGGTCTCCATTTCGAGGATGTTCGCGTGCTTCTCGATGTACTTAACAAGCTGGTCAATAAGGGCAATACGGTCATAGTTATTGAGCACAACATGGATGTAATTAAGGTTGCCGACTACATTATAGACATGGGACCCGAGGGTGGCGAGAAGGGCGGCCAAGTGGTCAGCCAAGGTACACCCGAAGAGGTTATGCAAAGCCGAAAAGGTTACACTTCAGAATATCTCCAAAGGCACCTAAAGCGTACCCAAGAGGTAAAGAAAAAGGGCTAACCAACGGCCAACCCTTATCTATTACAAATCTATTCCAATATTCTACTGTGAGAAGAAGAAGCTGTTCAGCTCATAAATATCTTCTGTAGTAAAATTGAGGGTTCCATCAAAGAACTGCTCAATGGCCTTAAGCAACTCTCCAAAGGAGATATAGCCATCGAAATCAGCATCGAATCGTTTAAATTTAGCAGGGATTACACCCGGTGTAAAAGCAATGCTCCTGGTCCAAATGGGTGCCGGTGGCAGCACTCTAACCTCCTCACGACGAACTGCTGTAGGTCTTTCAAATATTTGAGCAAGCTGATCGGGGGTTAGCTGTACCCCTTTATCGTCAACCACCACACCCGAAGGGGTGTTGGGCTCGTTATCCATAAAATCGGGAACGCCATCACCATCCATATCAAACGGGCAACCTACGCTATCCACCTCTATGCCAATGGGTGTATCAGGACATTCATCCAATCTATCGAAAACTCCATCCATATCCTGGTCGGCAAACATTACGTCATAATCCACATCAATCTCAGCAAACAGCATGTCCACCTTTATCATCTCCGGATCGGAGAATAGGTCAAAGCTAAAAGCCACATTGGTAAACAAAAACATGTCGTGGTATCCCTTTGACTGAAGCCCATACCTGCTAGCCACATCAGCATTGTAGTTATCCAGCAGATCGGTTAACGTATAGTGAAGCGCTGAGGAAACCCTAAGATTCACCCGATATGAAAGATAAAAATCAAATCCAACCTCGAAGGGAAAGGCCACATTGGTTTGGCTAAATTTGCCAAGGCCATGAAAATCAGCTTTATTGAGGTCGGTTTCCCACTCCTTATCAAAGTTTATGATTGAGGCGTTAGATGCATTAGGATCTAAGTGATGCAAATCCCGCATATTGCCATCATCCCAAAAATAGTAGTACCCGTTACTCCCATCCATTGGCCCGTTTACAATATTCCCTTTGGGAGTAAAAGGGAATGGCGACACTCCTAGGGAGACAAACGGCTTAAAGCGTTTCGATTTACCGAGCCAATGACCAAAGCCATACTCTAAGCTAATGCCCAGCTCAAAAAATTCGGTACGGAACGCGGAGTTATGGTAAATAGGCAGTAAGTTATCATCAAGCGGCAATAGTAACGTATTAGACTGCATGGCTCGGGAGATGTTATAATCATGCCCCTGAACTGTACCATATAGTAAGAAAAAGTTTAAACGATAGTAATTCTCCTTCCCCACAAATGTGGACACATTTAACTTATACCCTAAGTTTCCTTGGAGGGGATTACTGCTGGGGTAACGAATATCACTAAAGTTATGGATAATTCCGGTTCCAATGGAGAGAACTGGTTTATAAACAGGATTCTCCACCTCAACCTCTTTGGTTAGCAGCTGCTCGTAGTACTCCTCATCATCCTCCTGCGCAAAAAGCACAAAAGTTGAGAGCACAAGCATAGCCATACTTCCAAGGATGCGGTAAACCATTTTGTATGCAGTTGTCATTGGTCAGTTGCTGTTAATATTTTGGAAGGCTACCTATACCACTGTTGGTTAGAAATCATCAGCGCTTCTTGTACTGTGATACGGACACCGTTATTGTAAGCTGCAACAAAAGCATCATCAATGGGTGTGGTTTTCCAAATATCATTACGCCGATCCCGTGCATTCTTATACTCATTAAACGAACCTATGGAATACTTGTACCACCCCTCATGTCGTTCTGTTCTCACATCTTCAGTAATCTTTAAGCGCTTAAAGTAACGTTTAATATCAACAGGTTTATGACCTGCAGCAATCTGAACCCTATAGTAAACTCCCTCTTCGGGCTCTAGCTGGTATGAGAGATCCAATTCGATCGGTTTGCCTTTGGCAATGGGCCTATCCTCAATTTTCTTGTAGGTTACCGGAATTGCTTTCCCTCCATCCTCTCCCGTAAACGATGTGCTACCGGGATAACCGGACTGCTGAGATTGGGGAGTGAGTGGTGTTGCAGGAATTGACGCCAGAATGCCCTCTAGGCTCTTGGCATCAATATTTTTCAGATCAATATCCTTTTGAACGATATCGATTACCTGGGTTGCATCATTTAAAATGAAGGAGAACGTACCCTTAAGCGGAACCGTAATTTCCCCTTGCCCATCTATGGGCAACAACTTATAGTTTACCACAAATCGGGGGTTAGGTGGAAGGTTCATCCACAAGAACTTGGCTTTCTTATCCTTAAAGGTGAATATTGCATCTGCAGTTTCCAGCGGTTCAACGGTATAACCGGAGGGTATATCCTCTTCGATTTTGGCAAATTTATCGGCTACACCACGGTTTATCAACAAATTTACAACCATATCGTTCCCCTCTCCACTAAATTCGGGTGTTTGCCTTAGGCAACGTACATTGCTGGCAAGCAATGATACCGGTGGGTGTAAAGGAACCATTTGTTGGAATTCCGAAATATCAACGATAAGGTTTGGGTTAATCTTTGACGAGGGAACGATGTGCACCTGTTTTGCCGATGCGGTTACGGTTTTACGCTCATTTCCCTCAATAAAAGAGAATAGCCCATCGATGGTGAACTGTCCCTTTAGACGCTCATCCACCTTAACCCGATAGGACAGCTTCATCTCATCCTCCTGCGGAAGAAGCAGCCAAATAAACTTCACCTTTTGATCCTCAAAAGCAAAATTTGCATTTGGGTTATCGGCTACTTGGGCGGTCAACCCTAGCGGTAACTCCTGCTGAAATCGGGCAAAACTCTCCAATCCTTTCTTCTTAAGCACAACCTCTACATCAAACTCAGCTCCTGCTTGTACTTCTTGGGGAACATTCATCACCAACGAAACATCACTCCCAGAAAAGAGATTGAACAGCAATACCCCTAACATATTCAGTAGGACCATACCATACTTAATCCTAATCATAATAGTTGCTCTTTATATTTTAGGTGTAGGCAACAAATAACTATTCGTTTACAATATTAACAAATAAAACCATTAGACAACGTAGTCAGTACTGTAAATTATACGGTTTGTGCATTATTTCTGAAAATTGTTAACAACTTTTCACCAAAATTTAGAACTCTTTAGGTGTAATTACATGCAGAAAAAAGTTCGACAAAACAGCCTAAGTATAAGAGAATGTGCTTCCTCCCAAAAATTCGCGAAGGATAGATGTAGGAGGAATCTCGGCATCGGGCATTCTGGAAAAGAAGCTCAGAAACTTGGCCAGCCTACGCGCTTCGGCATATTCAGGAACATTCATAGGCACATCGCGGATTATCTGCTCCGCATAGGTTCTAAGCACACCAAACTCGTACAGCAACGACGAATTGAACATTACATCCGCTTCCTCTTGGAATGGAAAAATATTCAAATCCTCGCCCCTTCGCACGCTGTTCCAGCGTCCTATGGTATCCTGTGCACTGTATCCTCTATACCTGTAATCTCTCACAATTCTTCTAATCAATCTATTATCGGTTGTAGGAATCCTATTGGTTCCATCAATGGAGAGCGAGGTAAGCGCCGAAATGTAAATCTTAAATTTCTTCTCATTGGCAATGAGCGGGGTTAGCTTAGGATTTAACGCATGAATCCCTTCTATAATCAGAATCCCATTATCCTCAATGCTTAGCTTGGTACCATCAAAAAATCGCTTACCCGTTTCGAACGAAAATTTGGGCAGCTCTACCTCATTCCCTTTCAGCAGATTCACCAAATCATTGTTGAAATACTCTATATCTAGTGCATCCAACGATTCAAAATCGTACTCGCCATGCTCGTCCCTAGGGGTCTTTTCCCTATCCACAAAGTAGTTATCCAACGAGATATCATAGGGCTTAAGCCCTGCAACCTTTAGCTGAACGGCAATTCGCTTGGCAAAGGTGGTCTTGCCCGATGATGAGGGACCGGCAATCAGCACAATTTTCACCTGGTTTTTCCTATGGATAATCTGATCGGCAATCTGTATCACCTTTCGCTCATGTAGCGCTTCGGATATCTTGATTAGCTCACTGGTTTTACCCCCACCGACCTGATTGTTGATTGCTGCCACATTGCTTACGCCGATAATATCAACCCACCCTTTATACTCCTGAAAAATATCGAACATCTTATTCTGCAGAATAATGTCCTCCACTTCAGTTGGTTGACTACGTTTGGGAATCATTAGCAGCATGCCCTGGTAATACTTCACCAAATCGAACACTTTTAGATATCCGGTGGAGGGCACCAAACATCCAAAAAAATAGTCTGCCATACCATTAATATAGTATACCGATGTATAAAGGGTTGCTCTGGTCTTAAACAGCTCTGCCCTATCGGTATGTCCCGATTTATTAAATATTTTGACAGCATCCTCTGTAAGCACCTTTTCGCGCCATATGGGGAGGTCTTTGGCTACAATCTCCCGCATTTTTTCTCCTATGGAAAAGATCAGCGGAAGCTCCAGCGGAAGCGGCATTCCTTGAATTTCGCAGTAGAACCCTTTGGAAATGGAGTGCCCAATGGAAATGCTCTTGCCGGGCAACACCTCATTCACCGCCTTTTGTAGGACAAAAAAGAGGCTTCGTTGGTACATACCCATCCCTGCAGGATGTGTTATATCAATGAACATAATGCTTTTGGGAGTATAAACCTCATAGTTCAGCTCCTTGAGCTCATTGTTCACCATAGCACCCAATATTTGATGCTTAAGCTCTACAC
>CAZKPD010000093.1:0-10222 GCA_964554585.1 uncultured Rikenellaceae bacterium | reverse complement strand
GCTAAGAAACTACTAAAAGGCGAGAAGGTTAAACCGAATTTAAACGTGTGAAAAACCTGTACAATTCGTTTTAAAGATTTGTACAATTTGTTTTGCTGATTATAATAGCAGATCTGTTGAAGGGTTGAAAGTTTAGGTTGGGCTCACCATTTGGCAGCTGGTCTGTATTTGGTTCAATTGTGCTACCAGAAAAGTATGAGCCGCTGAGTATGATTCCGGTGTGTGACGTAACTGCATAGGATGAGTTAAGCTCTAGGCCCAAAAATTCCGAGGTTACTCCAATGGATCCTCCGGCTCGTACTTCTCCCTTTTCTTTATGCAGCGGAGTGTTTACTTGATTTGCCACATAGTAATTCGGCATACATGAAGCAAAAAGAATAGGTATCAGCAATAGTCCTTTCCACAACTTTTTCATTGCTTATCGTTTGGGTTTATCCAATCGAAATTAAACAGAACTTCCGTTAAATCCAACTTTCACACAAATGAATGCAAGGAAACAGAGCGGAAGAGGCTGCATAGCTTCAACTTGGGTAGGAGAAGTTTTGCCAAGAGCCATTACCAACAAAAATTTGCTCATAGGGCAAAAATGATTTACTTTTACGCCCCATATTTGGCCCCATAGTTCAACGGATAGAATAGCGGTTTCCTAAACCGTAGATCCAAGTTCGATTCTTGGTGGGGCTACCATCAAAATCCACTCATTGTATAGCAGCGAGTGGATTTTTTAAACATCATTTAAAACATTTTTCAATCGCCCCCGTATAAGGAGGAAGTTTTTAAAATTAAAACAACACAAAGATGAAAAAGAGATTAACTACACTTTGCCTTATGGCAGTTTTACTGGTTCCCATTTATGCCCTTGGGCAAACCATTGGGGTTAAAGCAGGGCTTAATTTGGCCAAAATGAACATGCAGTTCAACGGAGAATCCTTGAACGATAATGTGAATTGGAAACCGGGGTATAATGTTGGACTGACAGCTGAATTTCCTCTCGTAAGTTTGCTGTCGGTTGAAACCGGAGTATCCCTTTCGGCCAAAGGGTTTATAATTAAAACAGCTGATAAAATCTTAGGTATTTCCTATACCTATGAGTTCAATCATTCTCCGCTTTACCTTGATATTCCTCTGAACCTAAAGGTTTCAAAAGATTTGGGTGTTGCCAACAGTGGAGTGTATGCTACCTTTGGCCCATATATGGGCATTGGCTTTGCGGGCAAAACAGTAGAAACCACAACCATTGGGGAAACAGTAACAACCAAAACTGAAACCATTTCGTGGGGATCAACCAATGACAATGACCTGAAAAGGTTGGATGTTGGTCTTTCATTTGGAGCCGGCGTTGAGATTAGCGGCATTCAAATCGGAGCAACTTATGGTATAGGTCTTTTAAATATACATCCTACAGGCGAAAACGCTAGCATAACCAATCAACTCTGGTCAATTACTTTGGGTTATCGTTTTTAGATCAGCCAAGAAATTTTATAGCAACAAGATAAAAAAAGCGTGGTCGGAATCGACCACGCTTTTGCTTTTTTGCTAAGGGAATTACTTTACAGCGTAAAATATTTAACTGTGTCACCCATAATATCCGAAAGTAAATTGTCGGCCAATCGGCTTGCTCCCAACCTAAACCACTGATTGTTGAGCCACTCCACTCCAAGCACCTCTTCTACAATAAGGTAGTACAACACCGCATCAGAGGATGATACCATTCCGCCAGATGGCTTAATGCCCACCTTACGTCCAGTTGCCTTATAAAACTCTTTGATGCTTTGGCACATCACATAAACGGCCTCCGGGGTAGCCGATATATCAACTTTGCCTGTGGACGTTTTAATAATATCGGCACCGGCCTCCATGGCTAAGAATGAAGCCAAACGAACATCGCTAAGGCTATGCAGAACTCCTGTTTCTAGAATAGCCTTTAGACGCACATCCTCAGACACTTCCCTTATCTGCTGTAGCTCACTAAAAACCGTAAAGTAGTCGCCCTCCATAAAGTGACCCAATGAGATAACCACATCCAGCTCGTTGGCTCCGCTCTCAATGCAAAGCTGACACTCGGAGAGCTTAATATCGATAAAAGTTTGAGAGGCCGGGAAACCTGCGGCAACAGATGCAATTTGTACCCCTTTTTCTGTTAACCTCTCTTTTACCGCTGCAACCAAAGCCGGATACACACAAATGGCTGCCACATTGGGAACGTTGGGATAGTACTGATGCAGCTCACTCACTCGCTGTGCAAACAGCTCGCCACGCTCTACGCTGTCAGTTGCATTTAACGTAGTTAAATCAATAAGATTTAGGCACTTTTTAAGGATCTCTTTTTGACCTACAGTAGTAGACACCCTTCCTTTAATGGCATCAACGGCTGTTGAAACCGCTTTTTGATCTACATCTAAATTAAATCTTCCTTCTGTGGGATTTTCCATGGCTATACGGTTTAAATGATAAGGCAAAAGTACAATTTTTCAAGCTGTATTAGGTTAGATACCCCTCTCAATTCTTAGTCCTTATTCTTAGTGTCCATAAATAGGGTTACAGGCCCGTCATTTTCTAAAGAGACCAGCATATGGGCACCAAACACACCCTCTTGCACCATTAGCCCCGACTCAAACCTAAGTTTACCCACAAAAAGGTTGTATAGCGGAATGGCAGTATTTGGATGTGCTGCTTGGATAAAAGAGGGGCGATTTCCCTTTTTAGTTTTAGCATGAAGAGTAAACTGGCTAACCACCAGAAACTGCCCTCCTACATCGGCAATGGAAAGGTTCATAAGCCCCTCTGCATCATCAAAAATCCGCAGGCGAACAAGTTTGCCGGCCATCCACTCAATGTCTTCCAAGCTATCACCCTCCTCGAAGCCAACCAAAATCAGCATTCCTTTAGAAATTTGGCCAACTACCTGCTCATCTACCTTAACCGAGGCGCTTTTTACGCGTTGCAGTATAACTCTCATGTTTAAACCCTATTAACCAATTCATAGAACAAATGGACTACAAAAAATTGATTCATAAATCACTGCCATTGCGAATGCAAACTAAAAGGTAACAATTTAAGTGCGTTCGTATTTTTTAATCTTTTTCTAGGATTTGGAAATCACCCTACTTTGCAAATGTAGTTAATAGAGAAAAAACCTTTAGTATATTTGTGCTACAAAATGGGATTAAAGCAGCTGGTAAAAAATGGATAGCTCGGGCAAAAATTTCTTTTTCTCACCCTCACTTATACTGCAACAACAGTCTGACACGCTGAGCGTGAACGATACTATTCGCTCCATCCCTCCCATTACCGATACCATTAAAAGTATCGACACCGCCGCAACTCCTGATGGGATTAATGCACTATTTATCGAAATAGAACGTAGAAGCGAAGAGATAAGAAGGGCGCAGGAAGAGCAGAGTAGACCTAGAACTCATGTTGCTGCAAAGCCAAAAATTGAGGATGACACCACGTGCTATATTTGCCCACAGGGAGAAAAGGGGGCATTACACCAGTTTTTTAGTAAAAACCAGAATCTCACCCCTTTTGCGAGCAGCCAAAAATTGTACGACAAAAGCTATTATAGCCAGCTTATAACTCCAAAGGGCCCGGTTTTTATTGAAACTGATAATGGCATTGAAAAAAGTTTTACACCTCAACTTATTATTAAACCCAGAACAACCAAAGTGTTAGCTCCCAGCTGGACCATTTTCCCCTCCATTGCCATCCTAATACTACTGGTATACATTAAGGTTTTTTATGCAAAAAACGTTTCAGCGTTCTTCCGTGGCGGAATATTCTACTTTATTGCCAAGCGGCTATCTACCGAAGACTCCCTTCCATGGGTTAGGCTTTCATTTTTACTCGATGTACTCTACTTTATTAGCCTACCTTTGGGTATTAGCCTGTCTATGGGCTATTTGAATGTGATACCCTATAACTTCTCATCGCTAGAAGTCTTTCTATACTCCATACTAATTCTGATAGCATTCCGCCTATTTAGGTATATTACCCTACATCTCATTGGATTGGTAAGCAACCGAACCAAAGATATGAACCATCTCTACTTCAATTTGCTTCTCTATGTTCGTATTTCCAGTATAATCCTCGCTCCCTTGGTGGTTCTTTTTGCATATTCAATCCAAATGTTGGCCCAAACCCTTCTTCTTCTTTCCGCACTATCTCTATTTATTATGTTGATTTACAGGACATTTCGAACCCTTCAAGTATTTCTCAACAAAGGGTTTTCGTTGTTCTATTTAATTATGTATCTTTGCACCTTTGAAATTATTCCTGTTTTGCTACTGGCAAAAGTGATCTACTAACGGGAAAAAGTGATGTTGAATAAAATTTCAAAGCCTTGAAAGTCAAGAAGATTCTCGTTTCTCAACCAGAACCCCAAAACGAAAAATCCCCCTACCTAGAATTAGTCCAGAAACACAATCTTAAGATTGATTTTCGACCATTCATTCAGGTTGAAGGGGTATCGTCGAAAGAGTTTCGTCAGCAACGGATTGATATCCTACAACACTCCGCTGTAATTTTTACTAGCCGAACTTCTATTGACCATTTTTTCAGGATCTGCGAAGAGGTTAGGATTACCGTACCCGAAACCATGAAGTACTTTTGCGTATCAGAATCTATTGCCCTCTATCTGCAAAAGTATATTGTGTATCGTAAGCGAAGGATTTTTTATGGACAGGGACAGTTCCCACAGCTTATGGACTCTATCAATAAGCATAAATCGGAAAAGTTTTTAATCCCTCTTTCGGATGTGCATAAGGCCGATATCCCCAAAACCCTAGATAAGGCCAAAATAAAGTATACCAAAGCCATACTTTACCGAACCGTAAGCAGCAACCTATCTGACCTTAATGGCACAGAGTACGATATGTTTGTATTCTACAGCCCCAGCGGGATAAAATCATTATTCAAAAACTTTCCGGGCTTTGAGCAGGGTGAAATGAAGATTGCTGCATTTGGACCCACAACAGCCAAAGCGGTAACCGAACATAAGCTTAGGTTAGATGTTCATGCACCAACCCCTGCTTGTCCTAGCATGACCCAGGCACTGGATGAGTTTATTACAAAGAATAACAAGGAAAACAAATAGCTTAATGTCGAATTGCCCGACATTCTTAAAGCATTAGCGAAATGAAGCCCTTTGGCTTTCCAAAGCAAGAGAAGCTTTGTTCCAACATTGGGATTGAGGCCACATTCTCAGCAGGTAAAAACCTGTTCTGCTATCCCTATAAAGTTTTTTACCTCGAATCTCCCATCACGGCTGATGAGCCTTTTGCTAGGGCTATGTTTGTGGTGCCCAAAAAAAAGTTTAAACATGCGGTTCATCGCAACTCCATCAGGAGAAGAATGCGAGAGGCATACCGGCTCAATAAGCATACATTGGCAGAATGGTGTTCCCAAAACGGCTTACATGTTAAGCTCATCATTATGTATGTGGCAACAAACCAAGAGCCTATCGCTGTTCACCAAAAGGCTACTCAATGCTTTTTCTCTTCACTAATCCAAAAACTCTCCCATGAAGTTCGTCCGTAAAGTACTGATAACCATTCTTACAGTACCCATAAAACTATATCAGCTACTCATAAGCCCCATTATTCCGCCCAGCTGCCGGTATACACCCACCTGCTCACACTATTGCCTCGAGGCAATCAAGAAGCATGGACCCTTTAAAGGTTTATGGTTATGCATTAAGCGGGTGCTAAGCTGTAACCCATGGGGAGGAGAAGGCTACGATCCGGTTCCCTAAACCTTCTTACCCCTAGGGCATACTTAAATAGTTTCAAAAGGAATAATTGGGTTTATATTTATTTACTTTGCTTCCGAGATAACCTATTTTGACCAAACCGAACGGCATGGCAACGCTAAAAAAACGAAGAATACTCTTAACAGCAGCTGTTAGCATTGGGGTACTTACCCTTTTTCTGTCGCTTAAAGCAGTTGATTTTAAAACATCCAAAAGCCTCGATATCTTCTTCTCCTTTTTTCGGGAGCTAAACACATACTATGTAGATGATATTGATGCGGAGAAAACCATCAACATTGGCATTGATGCCATACTCCAGTCTTTGGACCCGTACAATGATTTTATTCCCGATGAGAATAGGGATATTCTAGAATTTCAGACCACTGGCGAATACGGCGGAATGGGTGCACTTGTCAGACGAGGACCCGAATCGACCATTATAGCCGAAGTGTACGAAGGCAGTCCGGCACACAAGGCCGGGCTAATGACCGGGGATGAGATTATTCGAATCAATGGTGTTTCAACCAAAGGGCTGCCCGTAGAAAAGGTAAGCTCCATGCTAAAAGGTCCCACCAAAACCACACTAGACCTGATTGTAAAGAGGTATGGTACAGTAGATTCACTTAGTTTTAGGTTTAATCGTGAGAAGATTCATATCCCCAACGTACCATATTACGGAATGGCACAAGATGGAGTGGGTTATATCCGACTAGCCAGTTTTACTACCAACTGCGAAAAAGAGGTTCGGAAAGCGGTTAAAGAGCTAAAAAAGCTGAACGCTCAAGGGCTTATCCTAGATCTTAGAGGAAACCCGGGCGGACTGCTTATTGAAGCGGTTAAGATTGTCAACCTTTTCGTTGAAAAAGGGCAACTGGTTGTTTACACAAAGGGGAAAGTGAAGGAGTATGACCAGGAATATAAGACCACATCGTCACCGCTTGACACCCAAACACCCCTCGTAGTTCTTGTGGATAGGACATCTGCCTCGGCATCAGAGATTGTGGCCGGAGCTCTGCAAGATCTCGACCGTGCAGTAATTGTGGGGGAGCGAACTTTTGGAAAAGGGGTAGTTCAGGTTACCCGTCCCCTTTCGCATAAAGCTCAGCTAAAAATTACTGCATCAAAATACTACATCCCCAGCGGAAGGTGCATCCAAGCCATTGACTATGCAAAAAGAAACGAAGAGGGTAAGATTTCGTACATCCCCGATTCGCTAATCAACGAATTTAAAACCAAGGGAGGCAGACCCGTTTTTGATGGAGGAGGGGTTACTCCCGATGTGGAACAGAAATTATCTTCTTTTAGCCGACTATCAGCCAGCCTCTATGCCCAAAACATTCTGTTCGACTTTGCCACCCGATACCGACACGAACACAAAGAGATAGCTATCGCAAGCCGAATACGATTCATTTAAAGCATATTTGGACACCATCGGCTTTCGATATGAAAGCCAAACTGCACGTTTACATAAAGAGCTGTTAAAGGCGGCCCAAGCCGAAAACTACTATGCTGCCAACCAGTCACTTTTTGACAGCCTACAGGTGATAATAGAGAATGATCCTTATGGAGAGGTTGACCTTTACCAAAATGAGATTACTAAGCTTATTGAGGATGAAATTATAGGACGATACTTTTTCCAAAAAGGGCAAGCAGAATACAACGTAAGTAGGGACGAAGTGATTAATAAAAGCATAGAACTACTTAACACTCCGCTACTGTTCGGTCAAACACTTAGTGGTGGTCAAAAAGAAAATTAAAAAGTAAAGAAAGTCTAGAATATTTGATCCTTTGGGTCTTTTTTGAGCACAATCCGAACAGTGGTCCCTTTATCAATCTCCGATTGGCTGATAAAGAGTTTGCCCCCATGGTTCTCTTCAACAATGCGCTTAGAAAGTGATAATCCTAGTCCCCATCCTCGTACTTTTGTAGTAAATCCGGGTCGAAATACCGTTTTGTAATGGGATCGTGTAATGCCCTTCCCGTCATCTGCTACATCAATAAACACTACCTGTGTGTTATCGGTAACAGTAACACTCACCATTCCCGAACCGCTAATGGCATCAACCGCATTCTTAATCAGGTTCTCTAAAACCCACTCGAAAAGGGTTTCATTTAATGGTAAAACAATGGGTATTTCAGGATTATAGTTTTTCTGAATCTCTATTTTGGCTGATATTCTATGCTTCAAATAATCAACCGTATTGTCAACCACCTCAATAAGGTTGAAAGGCACAAGCATAGGGTTAGAACCTATTTTGGAAAACCGATCGGCAATTTTTTCAAGCCTTCGAACATCCTTCTCAAAATTCTCTGCTAAGTCGGGTTTAAGGTTCGAGTGTTTTAGGAGCTCTACCCAAGCCAAAAGCGAAGATGTGGGTGTGCCCAGCTGATGCGCAGTTTCTTTGGCCATACCCACCCATACCCTATCCTGTTCGGCACGTCGGGAATAGCTAAATGCATAGTATGAAACCAGGATGAAAAGCACTATTACCGTTAGCTGGATATAGGGGTAGTAGGTTAACCGGGTAAGCGTTATACTGTCTGCATAATAAACAAAGTTTTTTTCTCCATCGAACAGGTTCACCAAAATTGGCTCTTTGGACTTTTTCATCTGTTCGAGCAGTTTTTGTACTCCATCCTGCCGCTTAGTCCATCGCGGAGCAATATTAATATATGAGACAATGGCTCCTTGTTCATCGGTCAGTATAACCGGTACGGTTGTATTGGACTGAATAATTTGCAGGTTAATGGCATAGCTTTGCAAGCTATCCTCTAAGTGAGTTGCAGCAGAAAGTTCCCTAATGGCCTCGGCCCAAAGTTCCACCTTTTTGCGCTCTTCTACCGACAGATCACTTACTAGTGAATGGGTAATAAGCAGTGAAGCAAACCCAATGGCTACCGCAATGACTAGAAGAAATAACTTCCAACGTTTCTTAACAATCAGCATGTTCAATGGACTAGTATTTTGATGTGGTACAAGTAAAAAAATGCTGACTATTTACTCGTCATCCCACTCAATGGAAAAATCATTTTTCTTGTTTTCTTCAACCTTTTTAGCCGCATTTTTTACCGGTAAAGAGTCTTGGGCACCGTTAGCTATAGAATCAGGTTTACGTTTAAGGAATTTAAACTCATCCTGAAGAATTGATTTTAGGTTCTTCTTCTCTTCCTGAAGATCAGTCTTAAATGCAGCGCGAGCCTGGCTTTTGTCGTACGAAACATGGTTATCGGTATTATCGCCTTCAATTTTAAGAAATAGTCTGGCACCGTCTGCATCGTGCTCTATACTGCCAAACTCTGTGTTTTTGGCCAATGCTTTCTTAAAAAGCACATCAAACAGCTTTATTTGGGTGCTATACTTATAAGCCCCATCAAACTTATGCTCACCCGATACCAGCATGTTTAGCGCCGAGGAGCTCACCTCCATCTGGGGTATCACTACTGTTTCGTTGGCAACCGAAACGGTGTTTCTAAGGGTGCTAAAATAGATGTTTTTGAGTTCTTCGAGCTCAATAAAACGGGATAAGCTCTCCAGCTGCTTCACATCCTTAAGTCTGCCATCAGTCAGGGTAAGGGCCGAAGTGGCCACAACAGACTTCAGGTCTATCCCCCCGTTATCAATATTAGCACTAAAAAGAATATTCCCCTTGATATCTCCTGATATGTTCTGGTTGGTAATGGTACTTTGGTTGAAATTGTCAAAGGAATCGAAAAGGTTAGAAATATTCAACCCGTCCAAATCCACATCAGCCCGCAATGTATACCGATTGTTTTCTTGCTGGGTGGCTCCCATTCGCCCAGTTATTACACCATCACAAGTACGGCATAAAAAGCTGTTACAAACCAACTCATCCTCTTTAAGATAAAAAGTAGCGCTTAGGGGTTTGGCAATAAATTTTTGGTGAACAAAATTGTCAATAAAAACATCTCCGGAAATGGATCGAATACGGCTCCAAGCCGAAACGCCATCCTTCGGTGCTGAATCAATGGGCGAAACTAAAAGCCATGCCGAGTTAACAGAATCGATAACAATACTGGTATTCACCTCGGCCTTCCCATTATTAAACACAATGCTCCCTGCATTACCAACGCTAAAATCGGCCTCGAAATTTGAGCCGTTTAACAATCCCTGTACCTTTGCTTTGGTAATATCTTGGTTATTTATAAGAAATTGTCCTGACAAAGATTTTAGGTCAGGTATTCTACCCACTTTTTCAAAATCCAAATGGGAAAAGGTGGTTTGTGCTACAAATTTTGAGTTCTCAAATGAGGTTAGGGTAATTTTATCTAGCCCATCCAACAGGCCCAAAGCCTCTAGGCTCCCCTGAACCTTACCTCCTGTGATGGGCATGGCAAGATCCCAAAGTTTTAATTCCGAAATGTCGAGGCTATGCTTTACATTTAAATGGTACAAAGGCGTATTAATATTCTTAATGTGAAGATTACCATAAATATAGGAACTCAGACCATCTA
>CAZKPD010000092.1:0-10252 GCA_964554585.1 uncultured Rikenellaceae bacterium | reverse complement strand
ATAGCCATTTTACCCGGATTGCCTGCCATTGAGATTGCACAATTTTATGTGCTTATATCCTTAATAAAGGCTTATAGATTACCCCGTCGGATTAAGCTATTTTTTAGGGGTTATTTACAGTTTTTTCTCTTTTATGTGGTGTTTTTAATTCTTTGGGGTTTTGCTTTGGATATGCCCAAGGAGATAAATGAGATTTTTAGGGTTTTTAAGTTGACACTTCCACTATTATTGTTCTATTCCATTCCCAAATTATTTTATACCGAAGAGCATTATGTTCAGGTCTTTAAGTATCTGTTTCCGGTTATTATCTTAGCATTCGTTTCGCAAATTTTCACACTAATATTCCAAGCTACACCGGCAGAGTTTCTTGGGGCCAGAGATTTAGGACGTTATACCATAATGTATGCAGAGAAAGATAGATTATCTAGGATGTATTTTAGCCCTCAGATATCCTATATTTCATTTTTTGTATCCCTTTTTTATTTGGCTCGGGGTGCTAATCACTTCAGTAAGAGTTATCTGTTAATTGTTCTTTTTTCAGTATATGCCATGGCCTTTATCTCTGCCACTAGAGGGTTAATAATAGCCTTAACAATTATCCTACTTTTATCTATTCTTTTATCCGGTACTGTTAGACAAAAAATAAAATGGTTTATGCCCGTGATTTTATTATTGATTCTATTGGCATTGGGACATCCCATTCTGGGCAAACAGATACGAGGAGCATGGGAAAGGATTTATACTGTGGTAGAAATGGTTGAGGGCGATGAGGAGGCTCTGGCCACCGAACAACGCACCACTTTGCGAGGTCCCAGGGTTATGGCCAAGTGGAAGGAGAGTCCGGTTTTTGGATGGGGTTTTTCGGGCACTTATTTACAATATCATGATTCACATGTGGGAAATCAAAGTTTTTTATTGCATACGGGGCTAATAGGGTATCTGCTGTTTATTGGATTTTTGATATTTATTAATCTAAAAATGCTAAGTAAAGGAAACTATTTGCTGGTTTTTATGGCTATTTTTATAGGATGGTTTTTTTTACATTCCACTTCATCTCAGCATTTTACGCTGTTTATTATGCCGTCAAGAGCTATTATGCAGGCGCTGTTTTTTAGTTTTATGGGGTTTCAATACCACTTATACCAGAACGAGTGAAACAAATCATATAATTGATGATACATATTTTTCATTTTTCTCCACAACCAGGTGGCATTGAGGTGTTAATGCCTCATATTATTAATGGTATAACGAAATATCAATTTAAGGTTTTTGTGATGCGCCCACCCCAACAGGGGAAAAAGAATGTGTATAGTGATTATGAAAAAATAGAGGTTAGTTATGGCTCAGCCGGTAATTTTAGGGCTTATGGCAAACTTTTCAGATATGCGTTTAGGTATCGTAAGGATATTTTTCATGTGCATAATCCCGGGCCCTATGTTCTTTTGTTACTTCGTTTTGTGGGAGTGAGAAGAATAGTTTATTCTATCCGCGGCACTATGTTCTGGGAAAAACCCTTGCAAAAGCATATGAGGAGGTTTGCATGGTGGATGGCTCTTAGCAAAAACATTAAAATAGTTGCCAATTCGGAATATAGTAGGGATGTTTTTATACAAAATGTGTCGGATAGATATCCTGTGGAAGTGGTGTATAATCCTGTTTATAATAAGCGCCTTGAAACAGTTGCTCCAATTAAATCAGGTGAGGGTATTCAAATTGTGTATGTGGGACGTTTGGTAAAAGGCAAAAATTTATTTAGGTGGTTAGATATGGCGTTTGCCATAAATAGGAAGATACCCAATACCACATTTAAAATTTATGGAGATGGGTCACTAAAACAGGAGCTAATAGATTATGCACAAGGTTTAGGGGTGGGGGATAAAGTAAAATTTATGGGATATATGGATGATGTGGTTTCTGCCTATGCAAAAGCGGACTTAATGCTTTTTCTTTCGGAGCATGAGTCCTTTGGTAATGTGGTGGTGGAGAGCATTCTGTGTGGAACGCCTGTACTGGCATCAGCCATCCCAAGTATGAGAGAGATTTTTAAAAACTACCCGCAGTTTCTAATTGAAACAGGGGATGGTTTGGAACAAGAGATAATATCAAAAATTGAGAACCTGGAGCAACTAAAGAACTTAGCCCAAGAGGCTAAGGTGGAGTTTGTTCAACGCTTTTCCCTTGAAGAGCATATTTCAAAAATAGAGAATATTTATAAATTGCTATATTAGGCTTTAAGCACGTGCTATTGAAATGGGAAAAAAGACGCTAAAACAGGGAGTGCTAAAAAGTTTTGTTCAAAACCTAACGGGTAAAGGGATTAATACCGTAAGTTCCATGTTGAGCGGTTACTTTTTCGCCCTATTCCTGGGACCCGGTCTTTACGGTATTTGGCAAACGGCAAAGGTGTTTTTATCCTATGGTTCTTTTACCAGCCTTGGTATTCCATTTGTAATGAGGCGTGATTTTATAACCCTTCGTACTGAGGGTAAAGAGAAAGATGCCGAGCGTATGGCCCATGTGGCCATGACCTATAGCTTTATTATTAACCCCCTTTTAGCTATCTTTTTTATTCTTATAGCCATTTTTTCTGAATCAGAGACAGCTTTTCGCGTTTCTCTAGCTGTTGTGGGGCTATTATATATTACCGACCTGTTTAGTGGGATTGGGGTAATTATCCATCCCGGACTTAATGACTATAAAACCCTATCCCAAGGGGATATAATATATAGCATAGGCCTGTTGCTGTTAATACCTCTAGTTTATTATCAGGGTTTCTATTCATTGTTATGGGGCTATTTGGTTCTATCCATAATCAAATCGGCATTTTTTTATATCAAAAGGCCGATTCCTTATAAATGGGTATGGGATTTTCCTCTTTTAAAATCCATGATTTTCACGGCTTTTCCCATCTTTTTGGTTACGCTGTCGTCCATCCTGTTCACTACTATTGACAGGTTGTTAATTGCCGGGTTAATGGATTTTGAAAATGTGGGATTATACAGTTTAAGCTCATTTATAGCACAGCCCATCACCCTGTTGATAAGCTCATTTTCCTTGGTTCTTTTTACCCATTTAAACCAAAGGTATGGGAAAAGTAAAAGTCCGGATGTGCTGGATAAGCATGTATATATTCCCCAACAGTTCTTTTCCAAACTCCTTTCTCCTCTTATTGGTATAGGGGTTATTATTATCCCTTTGCTAACGCAGGTATTTTTACCCAAGTATAGTGGAGGGATTATGGCTGCTCAGATTAATGTATTTGCCATACTGTTTATTAAGTTGGCCAATTTTTCTTCCAATGGGCTTTTTGTATTGGATAAACAGAAATACACGGCAATCTCCTTTTTAGTAGCAGGGTTAATTAAAACCTTTGGGAGCTACTTTGCACTAAAAGCCGGATTTGGGATAGAGAGCGTTGCACTGTTTACCCTATTGGCCTATTTCGTATTTAATACCATGCAGCTATACCATATAAATCGTAGTCTTAACAATGATTTTAAGGTTTTTATAAAAACGCTTTTTAATAGTTTAGTTACCCCATTTACAGTGCTAGTTTTTTGTGCATTGTACATTAACTATTCACCTTTTATCTATAGTCTATTGAACATCTATAGCCCATGGGCCCAAATGGGATTGGGGGTTTTATTAATGGGAGTTGTGGGGTTCCCTTTTTTATATCAAGTGTTTAAAGATTTTAAGCATCTTTTTTTACGTTAGTATGTGCCTTATTCAAAGAGGTTGTGTGTAGTCTATGAAAATTCTTTTTGTCTCCAGTGGAAAACTTGGCGAGGTTAGTTACCTGGTTAAAAACCAGGGCATTTCCATTGAAAAGGAGGGTGTGGATATTGACTATTTCATTATCCAAGGGGGTTGGAGGGGTTATCTGAGAAGTATAAGGAACATTCGCAGGAAATTTGAGGAGGGCAATTACAGTTTAATCCATGCCCACTATAGCTTTAGTGCATTTGTAGCAACACTGGCGGGAAGGTTTCCCATGGTAGTATCATTAATGGGTAGTGATGCCTACGCCTCCCATTTTTATCGTTCTGTGGCTAAGTTTTTCTATCGGCACCGATGGAATGCCACCATTGTAAAAAGCCAAGAGATGAAAGAGGTTTTAGGGATGGATAGGGCGTTGGTAATTCCCAATGGGGTGGATACGGAGAGGTATAGGGAAATTCCCAAACTTGAAGCGCGAGAGAAGATAAAATATACCAAACCAGGAAAACTGGTGGTGTTTGTGGCTAACCCGGAAAGGCATGAGAAGAATTTTGGGTTGGCACAGCAGGCTGTTGAGGCCTTGGGAGATAAAGAGGTGGAGTTAATGGCGGTTTATAATACGCCGAATGAGTTAGTCCCATACTATATGAATGCTGCCGATGCGCTAATTCTCTCCTCCAAATGGGAGGGTAGCCCCAATGTGATAAAAGAGGCCATGGCCTGTAATCTGCCTATTGTTAGCACCCACGTGGGTGATGTGAGGGAGAATACGCAGGGTGTAAAGGGTTGTTTTGTGTGCGATAGGACAGCTGAGGCGTTGGCCGATGGGCTAAAGCGGGCTCTTCAAATGGAAAAGTCGGAGGGGCGGGATAGGATTTTTGAATTGCAATTGGATTCCCAAACCGTAGCCAATAGAATCGTAAGTATTTATAAAGAAGTAATACAACAGGAATAAGATTCTATAATGAAAATTCTTATCGATATAGGGCATCCAGCCCATATACACTACTTTAAAAACATGGTGAATATCCTTGAGTCAAAGGGATACTCATTTCACTTTACCCTGCGCGATAGGGATAGCACCGTAGCACTAATTGAAAAGTATGGTTTTAGTTATACAAAACGAGGCAAGGGCGGAAAGAATCTATTAACCAAGTTGCTTGCATTACCCATTATGAATTTTAAGGTTCTCCGTGTAGCCCGTAAATTCAAACCTGATATATTTCTCTCCTTCGCTTCGCCATACGCAGCCCAAGTGGCATGGTTGCTGCGCAAGCCCCATATAACTTTCGATGATACCGAACATGCTGTTTTTGCTCATAAGCTATATAGGCCCTTTAGCAAGGTGGTTTTAAGTCCTATGAGCTATTTTAAACCAATTGAAAAAAAACAACTTCTGTTTGACAGCTATATGGAACTGTGTTACTTGCACCCAAAGTATTTTAAAGCAGATGCTTCAATATTATCACAACTTGGACTTAACGAGAACGAAAAGTATTGTATTCTTCGGTTTGTTTCATGGGATGCCAACCATGATGTTGGGCAAAAAGGCTTCGATTTTGAATCGAAAATTAAGATAGTTAAAGAGTTATCAACCCTTTGCAGGGTTTTTATATCCTCGGAAAACACACTTCCGAAGGAGTTGGAGCAATATAGATTCAATTTACATCCATCCCTAATGCATCACGCTTTGTACTATGCGTCATTGTATATTGGCGAGGGTGCTACCATGGCGTCTGAAGCTGCTGTACTTGGCACTCCCTCCATTTACGTTAACAGCCTAGATGCCGGTACGATACAAGATCAAATAAGCCATGGCCTTCTTTTTATGTTTACTGATTCTATAGGTGTTGTTGAAAAAGCAAGAGAAATCCTTAGTTTACCAAATGTAAAAGCGTATTTCAGGAATAAAAGGGATGTAATGCTCTCTCAAAAGATTGACCCAACCGCTTTTATGGTATGGTTTATCGAAAACTATCCTGAAAGTAAAAAAATAATAATAGAGAATCCTGATTATCAATATAATTTTAAATAATCACATTATGTCAGAGGTTGTTCGTTGTACGCGCTGTATTTTACCCGGAACTTTGTTGGGTCTTACTTTCGATGAAGAGGGGGTTTGCAACCATTGCCGGAAGTATGAACAAAATTTTAAGGATTGGGATGCCATTGCCTCTCGAAAAGAAAAAGAGTTTGAGCTAATTCTAAATCGTGCCAAACGGTTAAAACGCCCTTATGACTGTCTAGTTCCACTGAGCGGGGGTAAGGATAGCACTTATGCACTGTATCTTGCCACAAAAGTATATGGGCTAAAAACCTTAGCCATTACATTTAACAACAGTTATCTTACGCAACCGGCCAAGGAGAATATAGAGAATGCCATAAAGTATAGTGGAGCCGACCATGTCTATTATACTATAAGCCGGCAAAATGCCTCTGCACTTTTTTCTGCCTTTGTTCAGAATACCGGCGACTTTTGTAATGCCTGTATGCGTGGTATTAACTACTCCATTGAATTTGCCACAAAGGCTTTTAAAATACCGCTTGTTATTAAGGGTTCGGGTCGTAGGGTACAATATGTTTCGCAGATTAAGGAAGCATCAACACTAAATACGGCCAGTTTCTTTGAGAATGTGATTAAAGATACACCGGCAAAGGATAAGTTTAATCATTTCTCTAAGAACAAAAGGCGTCTGGAATATCAGAAGATAGTAGGAGGAGTGAGTGATATTTTCCGTATTCCGCGCACCTCTTTAATGCGCTTTGTTCCGCAGCATATTGGAATGTACGATTACCTGTATAAACCCTATCCTGAAATAATTGCTATTCTTAAAAAAGAGTTACACTGGAGTGATGGTGAGGGGAGAGCAGAGCATTTGGATTGTGAACTGCATGATGTTCCTTTTTATATGAATACTCTTCGTATTCCTAATATCTCCCAAAACACCTTTTATTACAGTGGGCTTATCCGCCAAGGGATTATGACCAGAGAGGAGGCTTTAAAGAAGGAAAAGGAACAACTAAAAACTAGCGCTCAACCCTCTGAACTAGATACTTTTTTAAAAGACAATAATATATCTCCACAGGAGTATGAAGATTATGTAAAGAATGCGGATAAAACCCGTTTTGAACCTAAGCTTCAAAAGCGAGCCAGGGCAATTTATCATAGGTTTAGAAAATTTTAATGTGTCACGAATCATCGTCATTCTATATCAAGAAGAAAACTTGTTTAAACTGGCGTAATATTTCTTAGCGGGCTTTGCAATAAGAAATAATGTGATAGGGTTTATGCCACCCTTTTAGGGTTATAATCCCAGCGCACTCCCTTTTTACAATAATTCCATCCCTTCGGGATTTTGAATTCTGAATTTAGAAGTTAGAATCTTGAAATTAGAAGTCTGAATTTAGAAGTTAGAGTTTAGAAGGCAGTAATTTGAACCAAGAACAAGGAACCAAGCGTCGCCCTGAGCGGTTCGGCAGACTCACCATAACACCTGTCGAAGGGAACCAAGAATCAGGAACCAAGAACCCTTTTTGTTTAGAACAATAATTATGTATATTTGCAATAAAATTGCACAACTACATAAATTATGTATATTCCAAGAGACATACAGCAACACCTAAAGAAAATGCTAGACCAATTCCCTTTGCTTTCGCTGACAGGGCCTAGGCAATCGGGAAAAACAACCCTCCTGCTAAACGCATTTCCGGGCTATAAGTACTACAACCTTGAAAGGTTAGACTATCGCCAACTTATAATGGAAGACCCTTTGGGGTTTTTAAAAAATAGTGGGACGGGTATTATTTTTGACGAGGTACAAAATCTACCCCAGCTGTTTAGCTACATTCAGGTAGTTTCCGATGAGCAAGGGACTACAGGACAGTACGTGCTGTCGGGCTCCCAAAGTTTTTTAATGAACCAGCATATTTCTCAATCGTTGGCAGGGAGGGTTTATGTCGGCCATCTGTTGCCCTTTAGCCTCAATGAGGTGGGAGTAACCTCTGATGTGTATAGCACCATTCACAAAGGCTTTTACCCCCGTTTGGTGGGAAAGGGGATTGAAGCCAATGATTTTTACCCATCGTACTTGCAAACCTATGTAGAACGTGATATAAGATCCTTAAAAGCCATTGAAGATTTGAATACCTTTACCCGGTTTTTGGCTCTATGTGCCGGGAGGGTAGGACAAATCTTAAATCTAACTTCGTTGGCCAATGATGTGGGTGTAGCTGTTAATACAGTAAAGTCGTGGATTTCATTGCTCGAAGCCAGCTATATTATTTTTTTGGTTCAGCCTTACCACAACAATTTTAACAAAAGGATTATAAAATCGCCAAAGCTCTACTTTTACGACACCGGGGTGGCCTGTTCGCTGCTTCGCATAGGAAGCCCGGCGATGTTAAAAACGCATTACCTGTATGGATCTCTTTTCGAAAATATGGTAATTAGCGATATTCGAAAGCAGCTCTATAACCTTGGTCAACAACCACATATTTACTATTGGCGCGAAAGTAATGGTACCGAAGTTGACTGCATCCTTGAACTTGACCCTGCCAGACGTATAGCCATAGAAATAAAGGGGGGTCAAACTTTTAGTAAAGATTTCCTTAAGCATTTAAAGAATTATCCCGATAGTAAGGCAAAAAAGGTTGTTGTTTATGCAGGAGATGAAGTCTTTAGTACAGGAGAATTCACTTTGATCCCTTGGACGAGCATCAGCACGATTGTTGAAAAAGGGGGAGAGTGCTGAATTTAGAGGTTAGAAGGTTAATTATTTAACCGACAAGAACGCAGAAAGTTTTCCTTTGCGCACTCTGCGTTGCATTACGCTGCGACCTTTGCGGTTGATTTTTTTACCGTTAAGAACACAAAGAGAATTTCTGCCACCGCAATCTCCCAGCCCGTCTCCTCTTCCAAACAAAATGTCAGCATAATAATTGTCAACATAACTCCAAAGTCATCCATAAAAATGTGCTTTTAACAAAAAGTCGTACGATAAATTGTATTTGAATGATAGGTGTTATCTTAGAAAAAACTGAAATGATCACAAAAAAGATAAATGCCCTTATAAGTTACTTAAAACAGGACAAAAATAGAGGAACTAAATACTAACGACAGAATTCTGAGTTTAGAAATTAGAAGTTAGAAGTTTGAAGTCTGAATTTAGAAGGCAGTAATTTGAACCAAGAACCAAGAACAAGGAACCAAGAACAAGGAACAAGGAACAAGGAACAAGGAACCCAGAACCAAGAACCAAGAACCAAGAACAAGGAACAAGGAACCAAGAACAAGGAACAAGGAACCAAGAACCAAACATTATGAAAATCATCTCCGTAGTGGGCGCACGCCCAAATTTTATGAAGCTGGCCCCATTGGCCCATGCCGTTGAACGATACAATTCCCAAGCCGCTATTGCCGGCAGGGAGGACATTGAGCATATCCTAGTGCATACCGGTCAGCATTACGACGACCGCATGTCCAAGCAGTTTTTTGAGGATCTCAATATCCCCGAGGCGGATATAAATCTAGGGATTGGGTCGGGAACCCATGCGCAGCAGGTGGGTAACGCCATGATTGCGCTGGAGGAGGTGTTTATGGCCCACAAACCCGACTGGGTGGTGGTGTATGGCGATGTGAATGCCACGCTGGCGGCATCGGTAACGGCAAAAAAATTACATATTAAGGTGTGCCATGTGGAGGCCGGACTTCGCAGTGGCGATATCACCATGCCCGAAGAGGTAAACCGACTGGTTACCGATAGGCTATCCGACCTACTGCTCACCCCCGACAGGCTCTCCATTGAGAATTTGGAGCGAGAGGGTACCCCCGCTGAGGCTGTTCGATTTGTGGGGAATATTATGATAGATACCCTGGAGAGCAACCGTGCCCAAGCCCAAGAGCTGGACTTAACGCAGCTTGTAAATCAGAACCTGATAGTTCCAAAGGGCGGTGTAGCCTTGGAGCCTAACGGCTATGCGGCCATTACTTTACACAGGCCATCCAATGTGGATGATCAGCATATCCTTACCTCGCTGGTTCATTTTATTCGGGATGAGGTAACCAAGGAGTTGGAGGTGGTATGGGCGATTCATCCGCGTACCCAAAAGCAGCTGCAGCTGTTTGGCCTTTGGGAAGGGTTATTGGCTACTCCTCGCATCCATTTGGTAAACCCATTGGGATATCATGCCATGCTGAAGCTTAATATGCATGCGCGCATTATGCTTACCGATAGCGGAGGATTGCAGGAGGAGTGTACCGTACTGGGAACGCCGTGTCTTACTATGCGGTGGAATACGGAGCGACCCATTACCCTGCGGGAGCATGGGGGGGCTAGTGTGCTGGTGGGGAACAATGTGGAGCGTATTCGAAGCGAGTTTTTCAGTACCCTAAAGGATCGTCGCCGTCCCCAGCGACCCGAGCTGTGGGATGGGCACACGGCAGAGCGTTGCCTAGCAGCAATTATTGAGGCTACGCCGGAGATGAAAAGGTAGGAGATTTATGCGTCATTACGAGGAAGGTCGACAGGGTCGA
>CAZKPD010000091.1:0-10315 GCA_964554585.1 uncultured Rikenellaceae bacterium | reverse complement strand
CCATTAAAAAATATGTATCCATAATAGGCGGGTACACCGACGATTTTTCGCAGCGTGACCCAATTAAGTACAAAACCACCATCCAACCCGGACCCGATGCCGGTGGAACCAACGCCAACTTTGGGTTAATCAGTATTGATATCCGCACCAATCCCAACGGAAAAATTCTTATCGACGGGATTATTTTTGACAAAGGGTTGATGAACCGCTATGTGGCACTCAATGCCAACGATGCTCGGTTTAAGGCCCCCGAAGGAGTGCCCTCAGGCCACCTCAACCCTCCCGGCAAACAGATCGGCCAGCCCTCCATGGGTGGGCCCACCACCGTTTCGAACCAGCTGCTACACGGATACTTTAAGGGGAATCTGGTAGTGCGCAACTGCGTATTCCTTAATGGAAGCCATTTTGCCATTCAAATCGGGAATGTGGGAGGCCACTTTGAGGTGTATAACAACGTATTCCTGTCAAACCGTATGGCAGCATGCGAAATATACAGCATGACCAACAAACCCGGAGAGGCTACCCTTGATTTTCATCACAATACCGTACTGTTCACATGGCGTCGCGACTGGGTTCCCGGCGATAAGGACATGGGGTACGGTTTTCGATACATGACGGGTATTGATGTAAACGTGTACAATAACATCATCGGCTTTAGCGATTTTTCGGCGCTAGACCGCACCCGTATCGATTCGGATAAGAACAAGGAAGCTGTGCGCAAAACGTCAGCCAAGAACAACCTATTCTTTGGAAATATTGAGGCCGATCTAACGCTTCCGTCGGGTGGTGGTAAGTTTATGCGAATTTTTGCCCGTCAGTTTGAGGATGTTGATCAGCTGGCTGAAGCCGATGGCAACCGTGAGATGAACGATGCTGAGATTAGCACATTTACCAAATCTGTTGATGCTGCTTACCTCAAGGCGTTCCTCAATATCGAGGGATCCACCTCTTCCACATACAATCCCAACTCATCAGAGAATTTATTCCGAAATGCCATGGGCATGAACCAGCGCGGAACCGAAACCAACTACGTATCCATGTATGGAAACCTCTACCCATTCGACAAAGCGTTTCAACTCTTTGGTGCCCTTAAGGGCTATGGTGCTCAAAAACCACAATAAACCTATAAGGCTCCTTTGGGTAGGATAAAAAAAGAAAAGCTCCGAGAAATCTCGGAGCTTTTTTGTGGGTGGAAGACCGGGCTCGAACCGGCGACCTTCGGAACCACAATCCGACGCTCTAACCAGCTGAGCTACATCCACCGTATTGCGAGTGCAAATATAAAAATTATTTCATAAAAAAAACGTGGATCGCTGAAAAATTAAGGAAGGTTAACAACCTGTTAAGAAACAGCCCTCAACCAACAAACTATTCTTCTGACTTATATGGCTCAAGCGATTTTATAACCCGCGCCGGATTGCCTGCCAGGACCACATTACCCTGAGGGAACGATTTAGTAACCACAGCACCTGCAGCCACAACTGTATGGGGCCCCAACTCAACCCCCGGCAGCACAATCGAATTGGTAGTTAGTAGCGAATCGCGCCCAATTCGTATGGACGATTCAGGTTTATAGTGGGTGTAATCGGTCAGGTTATGATCCATACTGATGAGCGATACCCTAGGGCCAATCCATACATTATCCTCAAGGATAATCCCATTACGCCCATCAATGTAGCAACCCAGCATGGAACCGGGCGTTTCGGTGCCTCGCTGAATATTCTCATACCCCTTCACCTCCGATGTCCAATGCACCGGCCAAGGCACTTTGCGGTTAATTCCCAGAATTCGCTGAGCCATAAAGCACTTTAGCAACTTCCGAAGGGGAAACGAATGGTAATCAAACCCGGGATAGGCCCAACGAAAAAAGAGTAATCCAAATACGCTAACCACAAACCGTTTCATTTTACATCTTTGATTTAATTCTTACACTGTCTGCTTAAGCAGCTTATCAGCCTTATCCACCACCCTGTACCCCATATAAGCCATCACCCCATAAAGCACAGCCCCAATCAATGCATAGATGCGAATCAGGAAATAGATATCAAGCAATCTACCCAAAAAGATCCAGCTAACCACAATTCCTAAATAAAAAACTTGCCATATGAGTGATAGCTGATTCTTTTTATAAACAGAAAAAACATTAGAAACGCACGCCGAAGCGTAGTTGGATATGGTTAACGGCGCAATAATCATAGCAATAGTTCCTGCCTCTGTCCAATCTTTGCCCAACACGAAAGTGAAAATAGCCTCTCCCCAAAACATGACCGGAGTTAAGATAACAGCGGCAATGGCCAAATTCGCAAAGTATGAGGTAAGGTATAACTTTTTAGGATTCTTTGTGCGGGTCATCTGCTCATAGAATACGTTTCCAAACGAAGTGCTAATAAGGGAAAAGGGCATATTGATAACCCTAAACGCTCTTTCGTAAAAACCCACAATGGTGCTGGATGCAATAGCCGAAAGGGCAAAAATGAGGATATTAACAGAAAAAGCGTTAATCACAGCCATGGGCATTAAAAACTTGGGGAAATTTGCATACTCCTTAAACACCCTTTGCATGGTTTGGTACGAGAAATATCTTAAACGCCATGCGCTCTCGCGCCAAATTTTACGAAAATAGGTAGCAACAGCGATGGCCTGGCCCACAACGGTTCCAATAATTAACCCCCAATTACCGTCAGAATACAAAAATTTTGGAAGTTTGAGCCCTGTTTGGGCAGTAGAAAGAAGCACCCGGTTATGGGCAATGGTCTTATAGTTCTTATGCCTATTAAACCAAAAGTGCATACTCTTATGGATGGCCAAGAGAAAAACCAACACCGGAATAAGCCAAATAATTTGACTAAAAACCGGCGCTTCGAAAAGCGAAACAATGGGCGTTTTAAATATTGCAATAACCACAAATAACAGAATGGTTACAACCGTTGTAATACCCATGCTGCCCACCAAAAGATGAAACGCCTCACCGGAGCGTCTGGGCAAAACAATGGCCATATCGTAACGGGCATTGGCCGCAATGGCTATCACATTAACAATGCCCACAAAAAGGGCAACCTCTCCAAACTCTTCAGGGGTATACAACCTCGACAGAACAGGAATGGCCAAAAACCCGATTAGCTGCGCTACCGTATTGCCTGTAACCAGCGTTGCCAGATTTTTAAAAAAATCGTTTTGAAGAATTTGCTTTACCTTTGCTCGCATTCAACTGCCAATTGGTTGCTAACTAAAAGATGGAATTTCACAAACTTTTGGTAGCCCAAAAGTAAACAAATAGTAGAATAGTTCATACCGATCAGGAGTAATGAGAAGAAGGGTATGGCATTAAAGCTAATAATCTTCCAATTAACAAGGCTGTTATTAACCTAGTTCATAAACAACTATATCCCCAACCCTCAAAAAAAAATCTTTAAGGTAATTTTGGTTTATCGGAAAGAGTTCGTAATTTTGCAAACCTTATTTTAGACAATAATTAGGGCACAAGCAGTTTTTTAAAAGATAAAACTATAACAATGAAAAAGGACATCCATCCAAAGAATTACCGACTGGTGGCATTTAAGGACATGTCGAATGAGCATGTTTTTGTTACCAAATCGGCCGTTAACGCAAAAGAAACCATTGAAATTGATGGCGTTGAATACCCATTGGTTAAGGTTGAGATTTCAAACACTTCACACCCTTTCTATACCGGTAAGATGAAACTGGTTGACACTGCAGGGCGTGTAGATAAGTACATGACCAAGTACAAAAAACATTTGGACAAAAAGAGCAACTAAATAGTATTTTTGCTTGATTTCAGTGATTACAAGCAAAAACTACCTAAAAAATATAAAAAAAGGAACAGCATTTGGCTGTTCCTTTTTTATTTTTGCAACGAGCTGAATGCAATCAGCCAACTTTACATTAACTAAAAAAGCTAAAGCTATGGGTAAGCATATCATCCTTTTTGACGACTCACGCAGGGAACAGCTCCTGCCTCTCACATACACTCGTCCCGTTTCGCATATAAGGATAGGTATTCTTACTATCCATGAAAAGTGGGAAAAATACTTTAACCAAACCTGTTACAACCTCTCCCAAGATTACTTGTCAAAACTCTACCCACTTCCTGACAATAACGAAGAGGAGTGCCTACTAGTGAATGGGGGCATTTTACCCCATCAAGCGCTAGTAAATAGCATTAACAAGCTAAAAAGCGGCGAAGCGCTTACCCATGGGAAAACGGTAATTGCTGCCATTTTGCCATATATCCAAATTTCTTTACAAAATCTTCAACGGGAAAAATTTCAGAATCGGGTGGAATGGAAAAATGAGCTGACTGAAATTGCCTTCCCTTGGGATATTTTTAGTCGGAATGGTGAGGCACTATTACATGACTGGGAACTGATTACCAAGGGAAGAAAATCGCAACAACTGTCGCAGACCAACACAGCCATTAACCCTCAACATATTTTTATTGAAGAGGGAGCCAAGGTTGAATGCGCTGTGCTAAATGCCCAGGATGGCCCCATTTATATTGGTCGAGATGCCGAAGTGATGGAAGGTGCTGTGGTTAGAGGCCCCTTTGCGCTTTGCGAGCATAGCGCTCTAAAAATTGGGGCCAAAATATATGGCCCCACCACCATTGGTCCCCACTGTAAGGTGGGTGGCGAAGTGAACAATAGCGTATTCTTTGGTTTTGCCAATAAAGCTCACGACGGCTTTCTGGGTAATTCGGTTATTGGCGAGTGGTGCAATATTGGCGCAGACACCAATACCTCAAACCTGAAAAACAACTATGCCAACGTGAAGCTTTGGAGCTATGTCTGCGAACGTTTCGTTGACACCGGATTGCTATTCTGCGGACTAATCATGGGAGATCACAGTAAATGTGGCATAAACACCATGTTCAATACCGGCACGGTAGTGGGCATCTGTGCCAACATTTTTGGCGATGGGTTTCCGCGCAACTTCATCCCCTCGTTCTCATGGGGAGGGGCTCAAGGGTTTACCACATATCAACCCCCTAAGGTTTTTGAAACTGAGAAGATTGTGATGGGACGTAGAGGGCTTGAACTTAGCCAAGATCATAAGGATATGCTACAATCCGTTTTTGATCAAACAGCACGATATAGACGATAGCTCGTTTACCCCATCCTACCGAACACCCTTTTGTGGCACAACAATTGCCACACTCACAATCCACTAAACTAGTGGGCTTGTAGTGCCATATTGTCACGCATAAACGACTTACACAACAGCATGGATAAAAAATTTGAAATAAAGATAGCAACCCCATTCTTATCGGATGCACTAGATAAAGATGCGGAATTCATTCCGCTTTTCACAGAGGATACCGAAAGCATAAAACCGGAGGATATGCCAAAGACCCTACCGATTCTTACCCTGCGTAATACGGTACTCTTTCCCGGTGTAGTACTGCCCATCACTGTGGGCAGGGATAAATCTGTGAAGTTGATTAACAGCCTCGATTCAAAAACCAAACTTTTAGGAGCCATCTCCCAAAAGGATGCAAAGATTGAGGATCCTACCATCAAAGACCTCTTTAGCATAGGTACCATAGCTCGTGTTCTTAAGGTGCTAGAGATGCCCGACGAGAGCACCTCAATCATCCTTCAGGGTTTACACCGTTTTCAGGTGATTGAATACCTTACTGCCGAACCCTTTTTTACCGCTTCGTACAAAACGCTGATCGACAATCCGGTTAACCAGAAGGATAAAAAGTTTGAGGCCCTTATCAGCTCCATTAAAGATTATGCGCTAAAAATCATCAGCCTTTCGCCCAACATGCCTCAGGAGGCAGCTTTTGCCATTAAGAATATTGATAACCACTACTTCCTCATCAATTTTATTTGCTCCAACATTGAGCTGCCTGCCACCGATAAGCAAAAGCTGTTGGAGCAAAACGATTTGGAAGCGAGGAGTAAGATGCTGCTGGAGATGATGGATCAAGCCATTCAGCTGTTGGAGATTAAGAATGACATACAGGCCAAGGTGAAGATGGACATGAACCAGCAGCAGCGAGAATACTTCCTGCATCAGCAAATGAAAACCATTCAGGACGAATTGGGAGGCAATCCCAATGAGCAGGAGATTGAACGGATGCAGGAACAGGCCGATAAAAAGAAATGGAGCCAAGAGGTTGCTGAGACCTTTGAGCGTGAGCTCAACAAGCTCAGTAACATGAATCCCATGGCCCCCGATTACTCCATGCAGTACAACTACGTTCAGCTCATACTCGACCTCCCTTGGGATGAATATACAAAGGACAACTTTGACCTTAAACGTGCCAAACGAATTTTAGATGAGGATCATTTTGGGCTAGATGAGGTAAAAGAGCGCATTCTTGAGCACTTGGCAGTACTTAAGCTTAAAGGGAATATGAAAGCCCCCATCATCTGCCTGTATGGCCCTCCGGGCGTAGGAAAAACATCGTTAGGAAAATCGGTTGCCCGTGCATTGGATCGTAAGTATGCACGCATTTCGTTGGGCGGATTGCATGATGAGGCCGAGATTCGCGGACACCGTAAAACCTATATCGGAGCCATGCCCGGAAGGATTATTCATAATCTGAAAAAAGTTCAGTCATCCAATCCGGTGTTTATTTTGGATGAGATTGACAAGGTGGGTAGCGATTTTAGGGGCGACCCCTCATCGGCACTGCTTGAAGTGCTTGATCCTGAACAAAACAACACTTTTCATGACAACTACTTGGATATAGATTACGACTTGTCCAAAGTGCTATTTATTACTACAGCCAACAATATTGCAGCCATCAACCCCGCGCTTCGCGACCGAATGGAGATGATTGAGATGAGCGGATATATTATGGAGGAAAAAGTGGAGATTGCCAAACGCCATCTTATTCCCAACCAGCTGGAAGAGCATGGGGTATCCAAAAAGCAGCTGACTATCCCTAAAAATATAGTAGAAGAGATTATACAAGGGTACACCCGCGAGAGTGGAGTGCGAAACCTGAACCGCCAGCTGGCAAAGGTCGTTAGGCATACCGCAAAAAGCATTGCTTTTGAGGAGGAGTATTCGCCCAAACTAAACAGCAAAGAGCTGATTAAGATATTGGGAGCTCCCAAGTTTCTGCAAGATCTTTACCAAGGCAATGAGCTGGCCGGTGTAGCTACAGGTTTAGCGTGGACAACTACAGGAGGTGAAATCCTGTTTATTGAAACCAGCCTGAGCAAAGGGAAAGGGAAGCTTACTATTACCGGGAATTTAGGCGATGTGATGAAAGAATCGGCAGTAATTGCCCTACAATTTATCAAATCCAACAGTGAACTATTCGGTCTGCAGCCCGATGCTTTTGAGAACTGGGATGTGCATCTGCACGTTCCCGAAGGAGCAATCCCCAAAGATGGTCCCTCAGCGGGAATTACCATGATTACCTCAATCATTTCGGCTTTTACACAACGTAAAATACGAAACAGCATAGCCATGACCGGTGAAATAACCCTTAGGGGAAAACTGCTTCCGGTGGGAGGAATAAAAGAGAAGATTCTGGCAGCCAAACGGGCTAACATCAACCAGATAATTCTATCTAAAGAGAATGAGAAGGATATCCTAGAAATTAAAGAGGTTTACCTTAAAGGGCTTACATTTAAATACTTCGACAATATTATAGATGTGCTTAATTACGTATTGCTCAAGGAGAAGGTTAAAGGGGCAAAACTCATAGCTTGAGTAATTGAGGATTTGCATTGGGATAAAAACTATCTTTGAGGTGTAAGCAAAATCAAAATCAGATGGAAAGAATTGCAGTATTCCCCGGAACGTTTGACCCTTTTACGGCAGGGCATGAGACCATTGTCCAAAGATCCCTTAATCTTTTCGACAGGGTGATTGTGGCAGTGGGTATCAACCTTTCAAAGAAAACGTTATTCACCCTAGAGCAACGCATTGCAATTATTGCAGACACATTTGCTCACGAACCAAGAGTAGAGGTTATGAGCTATCATGGCCTCACTACAGAATTTTGTCAAAGCGTAAATGCACGGTTTATGATTCGGGGGCTTAGAACTGCAGCCGACTTTGAGTACGAACGGGCCATTGGACAAGTGAACAAGGCACTGATGCCTGAGATTGAAACCGTTTTTATGCTCACCTCGCCTGAGCATACACCAATCAACTCTTCAATAATCAGGGATATTCTGGTGAATAACGGGGATGCATCCATATTTTTACCCAGAGGGTTAGATATTTCCAAATACTATACACCCCTGAATAAATAAGCTATAAAGCTCGTCCGAATATGCGATTGGTTGCTCTGATTTTGCTCTTTTTTGCCCTTCCCGCCTCGCTGGCTGGCCAAATTACCCTACAGGGCAATGCACCATCATACAGCAACCAAACCATCACATTCCATAGATATGCCGATTATATTACCAATACAGAGGAGGAGATTGGTAAATGCTTGGTAGATGAGCACGGAAATTTCCGTTGTGAGCTAAAAATTAGCGAGACCTCTTTTATCTTTAGCAATCTGGGAATTTATAAAGCCTACCTGTTTGTTGAGCCCAAAACAACGTATCGCATAGTACTCCCCGAATATGAGTCGAAGACAGAGGATCAAAGGTTGAATCCGTTTTTTAGGGAGATAGACGTGCATATGGGCATTGAAAAGCTGGAGCCCAACGACATAAACTACCTCATCAGCACCTTTGACCTGCTTTTTAACGAAAATTTCGATCTACTACTACAAGAAGCTTATGGTGGTAATAAAAGCCTTCCCATCGACTCGTTACTACAGGGGATTGAAGACAGGTTTACTGAGCACAACCACTCCTTTTTTAGCACTTACCGAAACTACAGGTACGGTCTACTAAAGCAGCTGGTGCACATGCAGCAGAGCAAGAGCATCTCTAAAAACTATTTCGCTCATAAGCCCATACGCTACAACAACCCGTCGTATATGGAACTTTTTAACCTAGTGTACGATAAGTATTTCCTATTCAACAACAATCCGCTAAACGACCCTGATAATTCGGGCAGTATTCTAAATCAGCATAGTTTTAAAGAGGTTAAGCGATTACTGACGCTGAATGAGGATATTGAGAATGACACTCTAGTTGAACTCGTAGTCCTTAAAGGATTGTACGATGGTTTTTTTGACGACAAATTTTCGCGCACAGCCCTTCTGGGTATCCTCGATTCGCTCTATCGCAACACAACTATCCCCGAACATCTGTTTATAGCAGAGAATATCCGCTCAAAAGTAACCCGTTTACTTCCCGGATTTGTTCCAGCCCCATTTGAACTCTACTCGATTGACAGCACTTTACATTCGCTAAACGATTTTAGCGGGAAGTATGTGTATCTCAACTTTTGCACCACTACAAGCTACGCTTGTTTGCAGGAGTTTATGCTCTTGGAGAAACTATACGAAAAGCATAAGGATCGGTTAGAGATTGTTACCATCTCGGCCGATAAGGATATAAACGACCTTAAGAATCTGCTGGATCAAACCGGTTACGCTTGGACCTTTTTACACTATGGGAACAAACCTGATATTATCAAAACCTTTGATATCCGAGTTTTTCCCACTTACTTTCTTATTGGTCCCGACCGACGGTTGGTGCTCTCTCCGGCTCCTTCGCCAAGGGAGAATTTCGAATTCCAATTTTTCCAACACCTACGCTCAAAGGGTGAGATTTAAATTAGGGCTGCAGCCCTAAAAACCTCCCTAATGGAATCGTAAGTATTGTTTAACAGAGGGGGCAGCTCCTGAGGATTAATCCAAGCAGCCTGAGTAATTCCCTCTTCAGCCTGGGGAACAGTTGCCGGAACTCCCTTTACCCTCATCCTATACCAATGAGTTTTTTTTAATACCCACACACCCTCAAGGATATAGGTGTGATAAGTACTTATTAAATGCTCCCCAACCTCCAATCCAGCAACCCCACATTCCTCTTCAACCTCTCGAACTGCAGTCACCATTGGCTCCTCCCCCTCCTCATTTTTGCCCTTGGGCAAATCCCAAATCCCATCTCTCTTAATTAATAGCACTTCACCATTACAGTTGGTTACCAGTCCGCCCGATGCCAATACATTTATAAAATGAGATGAGATGTTGGATAGCATGGCCTCAATATGAGGACATATGATGTATAGGCAGTGGACAACGGGTGAGGATTTAAAAAAAACCAATAACTTTGCCATCTCCTGTTGGGACTGACATCTTACACAAACCGTTTCAGGATTACCCGAGGATTGGTAAACCCGATCAGTGAGTACTATTTTACGTGAATTGAAAAATATTACAATCTCTTTTGCCATGCCACACAATAATCTGCTGACAAATTTA
>CAZKPD010000090.1:0-10402 GCA_964554585.1 uncultured Rikenellaceae bacterium | reverse complement strand
CTACTACTCCCAACACTGCCCCAAGGGTTATTGAGTCTAACTTCTTTTTCATGGGTTTTGCTAATCTCTTCTAGTTATGCTTATGTTCCCTTTCCGGGATATCTTCAACCACCTTTGATGAGCCAAAAAATTGGCTTAACCTCGCGTGCTCTTCCCTATCCGTAAGATCAATACTCAAAGGTACTACAGATAAGTACCCGTTCGAAAGTGCAAATTCATCGGTATCGGTGGCCTCAGGCTCCTCGTTTTTAAAGTAGCCCGTCAGCCAAAAGTAATCGAATCCTCTTGGATCTGTCCTTTTCTCAAACTCTTCGCGCCAGGTACCCCTGTTTTGTCGGGTAATTCTTATCCCTTTAATCTCATTCTTAGGAATTGCCGGGACATTCACGTTTAGGCAGGTCCCTTTGGCTAAGCCATGATCTAAAACGTTCTGCACAATCTGTTTTCCATACTCAACAGCACCAGTAAAATCGGCATCGGGCATGTAATCGAGTAAAGAGAAGCCAATGGATGGAATACCGTACAAGCACCCCTCTATGGCGGCTCCCATAGTGCCGGAATAGAACACGCTAACCGAAGAGTTGGATCCATGATTAATCCCCGATAACAATAAATCGGGTTTATGCTTTAGCACTTCGCTCATAGCCAACTTTACACAGTCCACCGGAGTACCATTCACTGAGTACACCTCAACATCCTCGCCCCAATCGTGTCGTCTGATTCGTAAGGGTGTTTTAATGGTAATGGCATGCGACATCCCCGAATGCCCCTCCTGCGGAGCAACCACCACAATCCTTCCAAAGGGTTTTGCCATCTGCACTAATTCCCTAATCCCTTTGGCATTTATGCCATCATCATTAGTAACCAAAATTATGGGTCTTCTTCCTGTTTCTTGCATTTACATCTCTCCTATTTAGTCCATTTGCGAAATTGAATAACAAGTTTCAAAACGCATCTGTTTATTGATTTAGTGCAATATTAATCAATTTTCTCGACTTTTTTGGGGCCTTCATGGGTGTGCACAACGATAATTGTTCAAAAAAGGACAACTAAAAAATCACGAAGCCTTTTGCTTTCTGACGGCACAAAAAAACCGCCCCACAAACATGCGGGGCGGTTTGAAGGAAGCAAATAAATTAGCTTAGAAAACAAGCCTTAGTCCAAGTAACGCACCCCAAGTACTAGATGTGGTTAACGTATTGCTTAGCTCAGTGTTTTGCTTGAATTGGTCAATGCTATTGGCATTCAACCTAAAGGTTGGAGCATCCGTAGCAGTGGGTTTGTCAACCATGGTAAGCAAACGCACATTATCATAGCTTGCCAGCGGATGGAAGGTATAAACACCCCAAGCATTGTTAATCATATTACCTACGTTAAGCAGGTCAAGGGTTACCTGTAGGGTATACTTACGGGTAGTTTTGGGTTGTGAGAAAAGATCCTGTGCAATTTTCACATCAAAACGGTGTAGCCAAGGACGAACATGTCCAAAACGCTCGGCGTAGTCACCCATACGGGTGCTTAGGTAGGGATGATTGTTAATATAATCCCAGAACACATCCTGCTGTTCTGCTGCGGTCATTCCTGAATGGTCTACAAAAGCAATCTCTCCTTTTGCGCCGGGAACATACATCAGGTCAGAGTTCATACCATCATTGTTCAGGTCATTGGTATAGGTGTATGACCAACGTCCTTGTTGGAATCCGCGGTATGCAAAAGTAAGCGTAGTTGCAAACTCGGTTCTATACGAAATGTGACCAACCAATTGGTGAGGAGTAGAGAAGTTGGAGAAGCTAAGACCTGGGTCGTTTAGGCTACCTACTGCTACGTTGGACGAGAAAGCTGAATATGCAGCTGATCCCGGGTTAGAGGTAACGTCTTTAGCAACAGAATAGGTGTAAGCAAACATACCTGCTAAGCCATGGCTAAAGTTTTTAGTAAGCTGAGCAGTAAATGAGTACTGATACCCTTGGTTTGTATTGGTTAATATTGTAGCGCTGGCAACATCAGCCTCAACTCTTCTGTTGGCATCCCAGTATGGTCTATTGTCGGCACCAACCATCTCACCCACCGGATCGGTCTCATTGATATTCTTTTGCATAATGGCATTAATATCCTTGCCAAAAAGTGCTTCACCAGTGAATACCATATTTCCGGGTAGCTCAACATCAACGGCTAGGTTAGTACGCCATACCTGAGGCATTCTAAAGTCTTTAGAAACCTCAGCAAGTGCAGAACCTTTGGGCAATTCGCCGGGCTCTTTTGGGAAACGAACATCATCACTGTTGATCAGGTCTTTATAATCGGGATTAAATACAAGACCTACTAGATTAGGATCACCCTCTTTCCATCCAATCTCTGGTATTTGAATCATACCAGAGTTTGTGGGCTGGTTGGTAAACCAAACGAAAGGAAGTAGGCCTGTAAAAATACCTGTACCCCCACGTACCTGTAGTGAGCGGTCGCCCATAGCATCCCAGTTAAATCCTAATCTGGGAGAGAAAAGGATACGTGATTTTGGCCATGTGCCCACATCCATTTTTTGTCCATCGTAAAATGACAACTTGGCAATCTCTGGGTTATCCATTAGCTCATCAAAGAATAGGGGTAATTCAAAACGTATACCATAAGTAAGTTTTAGGTTTCTGGTGGCTTTCCACTCATCCTGAGCATAAAGCGCTGCCAATCCGAAGGTTAACTCAGCACCCGGAGCATCGTTTCCAAAATAACCATAGGTAATACCAAATCCGATAGGATCAGCAAGATTAATAAAATCGTCTACTGAAGCATATCTGTAGTAGCTGGTTCCTTCTCTAATATATGAGTTCCGGAAGAACATGCGGTCAAAAGAAGCACCTGCTGTAATGGTATGATCATTTACAATGATTGATGTATTGTTTACAATGCTTAGGGTTTTATTGGTTACATCGTTGTTAAAGGTGAACAGCTCGTAACCAAACGACATGTACTGCTCGCCACCTTCCCAAATATCAACAAATGGGAAAATAGTTGACGGGCTGGTACGGGTATCCTGGATAAAGGTATAGCTGGCCAAAAACTTGTTAGAAATATTGCTCTTGAAGTTACTGTTTAGCTCACCAGTAAACGAACGTACGGTATTCTTAAACCCATAGAATGAGTTTGAAAACGCAATGGACTCTTTACTTATACGACCTGCACCGCGGGTTAAAGCTGAAGGACCGCTGTTTGGGTTAGTTGCTTGGTCGGAAGTACCCACTACATCATTGTACCTAAACGTAAACTTATGATCATTGTTGATGTTCCAATCGATACGGGCCAATATCTTGGTATTTAGGTTTTGGAAGGGATCAAAATCTTTGTATTTACCGGGATTATAGCCGTATGTAGCAATCAGATGGTTTCTTACACGCTCTAGGTCTTCTTCTGTGGTTCTAGAAATACCAAGGGTTGAGTTAGCAACACCATCAGTACTTGGTCTCCACATAATTCCGGGAACATCTTCCTGCTCATATTCACCGTTTATAAAGAAGAAAAGCTTATCCTTAATAATGGGGCCACCTAGGCTAAACCCATAATTTCTGCTGTTCCTATCGTGTGCACCCGTCACCTCAATGTCTTCAACCATATTTCCTGTAAAATAACCGGGTCTCATGTAGGTGTAAACAGAACCTTTGAACTCATTGTCTCCACTTCGGGTTACCGCATTGATACTGGCACCGGTAAACTGAGAAAGTCTCACATCAAAAGGAGCAATATTAACGGTAATCTGTTCTAGCGCATCCAAAGCAATGGGTTGTGCATTACCGCCAGGAAGGGGGTTGCTGCTAAGCCCAAAGTTGTTGTTAAAAGCAGCACCGTCAATGGTAATGGTGTTAAACCTGCCGTCACGACCTGCAAACGAGTTCCCTTGTGCTTGAGGGGTAAGCCTAGCAAAGTCGGTAATACTCCGTGTAATACTGGGCAGGTTGTTCATATCACGCCTGCTAATGTTAGTCTGAGCACCGGTCCTATCCGAGTTAAGAATTGGATTTCCAAGGCCTGCCGACACTACCACCTCACCAAGTTCAACGGAGCTTTCCTTGAGCATGCCATTAAGCGCAAAGGTTTCACCCAGCTTAAGGTCAATATCCGTATAAACAACAGGGGTATAGCCCATAAACGTGATGGTAACTTTATAGGGACCACCCACACGTAAACCCATCAGTACGTAAGTACCATTGTCTTGGGTTGTAGTTCCATAAGTAGTTCCGCTGGGCTCATGAAGCGCAGCCACAACGGCATAGGGAACGGGTTCCCCATTCTCATTTACTACTCGACCATTAATGGCTGACGTAGTAACCTGCCCAAATGCGTATACACCCATAAAGGTCAGGAGCATCAGTAAGTAAAATTTGTTTTTTTTCATTTGTTGGGTCTTTTAGGTTAAATAAAAAATAAACATAAAAAAACAGAAATTTATGGCTAAAAATTCGTAGGTCATTAATCAAAATGCCCTACTGAATAGTTGACTAATTGAAGGTTTTGAAAGCACGATTCTTAAAAGAACGAATGTTAAAAAACTAAAAAATGTGCATAAAACCTGCTACATGCAAATATATGTTTTAATTTGCGATATACGCTGTAGGAGGTTTGGAACTGGCCACAGTACAGGGAGGAAATGGAATAAATTGGGATTGGATAACCAAACCCTTTTTTGGCTAACCTGCTGTATAACAGAAACCAGAAAAGTTAAAAAGCGTTAAATAATTGTGGAAAAGCTGTTGAAAAATTCTTTAGTACCTGCACTTCATCCCCATTTTTAGGAATCAAAATTAGAGCGTTAAAACGCTTTGGTGAGGCTTTGAATAGTAGCGATAAAAGAACATGCTAAAGAAGATGAAGAAGTTCTGTCCTATCTGGTTTTCGATAGGATCATTTGCCAACCCATTGACCAATACGATTACCAGAAACAGGTTAAACACAAAAAACTTGTAGTTACCCGAAAGGGAAACAAATGCTCCATAAAGGGCAAAGAAGGCGATAGTTCCGACAATTCCCCAGAGGAGTAACAGGGTTAGATACTGGTTGTGAGACCGTTTCCAGCTATCAACCATAGGTGAATCAATCTGCTCAAGCCCAAACTCCACTGCCCGCTCGGCTTGTCCTGTACCCCATCCAAAAATGGGCTTCTCCTTCCAAGCGATTACCGAAGCCTTCCACAGCTCAAATCGCTGGGTGAGTGTGCTCCAATCGGGATTCTTCTCACCGCTTTGAGTATACATGTATAGGCCCATGGTAAGCGAATGAATTCGCCTTAGTATTCCGGGCCACGAAGGGTATAAATAGTTTGTAAATCCGTTCTCGACATTGGAAATATCGTCAGCGGTTAGCAAACGAAACCCATCGTAATCTTTGGTCAACCCTTTAGAAGTCATGTAACGATAGAGCGTGTGCTTTACATATTCACCATTTCGGTCCAAACCTTCAAAATCCAACGAACTTCGCTGCACCCATTCCTCTTTGAGCTCTTCATCTGAAATGTTTATATAAACCAGATAGCCATTCTCACGCAAAGTCTGGTCAATTAAATGGGTGTACTCATGCCCATAGGGAGTGAACTGGGGTAAATTACTGATATTGACTTCTACCTCGGTATGGGTGATTTTATACATGTACGAAAAGAGACCTGCCCCTACTCCCACAAAGAATATAAGAGTTATAATCAAGGTCCATCTGAGCCACTTTTCTCCACGCTTGATAAATGCGTAGAGGATAACATAAAAGCCGGCTCCAAACAAACAGGCTATGCCTGTAAATGAGCGTAGATAGAGCATAAAAAAAACAAGCCAAACGCTTATAATCACCCCTATCCAAAAAAAACAAGGTTTATTGATAAACTGTTTGCCTAGAATAGGCAACAGAAAAACGGTTAAAACCAACAGTATGGTAAAGCTTGTGGCCGGCACAAAAGGGGATGCCTCGCGAAAGTCGGATACAGGATTAAATCCCATTGAGATGATTCCAATAAAACTAACAAGCACAATGGAACCCACAAATACAGCCAACAACATCCTTAGCTGATTACGACTTAAGGTGGGTGATGTTATAATAATAAGCGGCAATAAAAGAGTGGGAAGCTTGTGCTGTAAAGCAACAAAAGCATCTGAAGTGTCTTCAGCCCAAAAAACACCAACCAGGCTTAATCCAAAAATTGAGGTGAGAATTAGTGCCGGCTTATCATTATAAAATGTGGTAAATCGAGTTTTAAAGTCAGCCTCAAACAACCAATTTACTGCAAGAATTATAAGACTGAGGGTTAATAAAAATCGGGAAAAAGAAAGGGAGAAAAGGAATAGGCAAAGGGCATAAAAATACACTTTGGAGTGCAAGGTGCTGCGCCATACACTTGATGGAGAGTCCATAATCATACATTACACCGTTTAAACCGTTCCGGAATCAGCACAATTGTGCGTTTTTTGCAGGAGCCGGGTTTATTAAGCGCATACAGCGGACGTAAGCAGCTTTGCAGCCTTCGGGCCTTTCTAAAATACTCATCCCCATGGTGCGGTTGTGCCTTTGCTATCAGCTCAAAAAGTTCAAGCCGACGATCGAAATGCCCCTCCCAACCCGACGCTTTTAACGGGCTGCTATCCACCTTCTTTTTGGTTCTCTCATAGTCAACCAAGCCAAAATGGAAAAGGAAAAGATGCGGGTCGATGCGGAAATTGCGCCACTTTATCCTATGAAATCCTGAACCCCACGTAATCGGCCTACATGCCAATACGGGCTTAGTATAACGCGATGAAACTTGGGCATAGCTGCGCTGCTCCAAATAGGGTTTAAGAGGATCAATTGGATGCTCCAACTTAATGTGCTGCCCCACATCCAGCCCAAGCGCAGAAAATGACGCTTTTTTTGGCAAAGCGGAAATATACTCCACAAGGCTCATCCCCACTTTCGGATCTACCACCAGCGCCTCGTCAATGTCGTGTGCAATGACCATGTGGTACCTTTTAAAAAGCGCTTTGCCAAAATAGGAAACCATCCTAGCCCTATTCCTGTCGCCTTGCGAACGGTTAAATTCTACATGCGGCACCCGGATAACATTGATGCCGAGCATGGCATCAATTAGGGGTTGGTCGTGGCCATCGAGGATTAGAAATAGATTTTCCTTGCCGAATTGACTCCCATAGTAGTCAACCCATTTACGGATAAAAAAATCATCATTTCGAGCCATGGATATGGCGGCCACCCTTTTGCCGATTGTAAGCGACATCTCTTTTGTATTATTAGCACACAAAAGTATTAAAACTAGTAAAATAAACTTACTTTTGGCTGCAAAAAGTATGGAATGAGGTATTCGACATCCTATTCAAGTCAAAATCCAATTGATGCAGTTATCACGTGGGTGGATGGCAACAGCGACGAATTTATGGCGTCTATGGAGCCTTTCCTACAGGGATTCAATAGGAACCAGATTCCCGGGGCTCACAAAACCCGCTTTGCTTCCGTAAATGAGATCCGATACTGTGTCCTATCCATCTTTAAGTTTGCCCCTTTTATCCGTAGGGTATTCATTGTAACTAACGGCCAGGACCCTAAGCTTTACGATGATATTGCACGTTACTACCCTCATAGGGTTAATGATGTGCAAATTGTAACCCATGCCGAGATTTTTGAGGGGTACGAACAGTACCTGCCCACCTTTAACAGCCGATCCATTGAGCTGATGCTTTGGAGGATAAAAGGGTTAGCCAACAAGTTTATCTACTTTAATGACGATGTTTTTTTGGTACGAGATGTAGCCCCCGATGATTTTTTTAAGGGTAACCTCCCCGTTTTGCGTGGCCGATGGGCACTTACTCCTGTTCACAGGTTAATATGGAAAGAGTGTCTGGTTTTTACCAATCGCATTTTACGACGAAATAAGCACTATACGCCTCGCGTATCCTACCATTCCGGGCAATGGAATGCTGCTAAAGCCATTGGATTCAAATCGAAATACTTTATAAATAGTCATACTCCGCATCCTATGGACAGGTCTGTGGTGGAGGGCTTCTTAGGAGCTGATGACGATCTTTTGCAGAAAAATATTTCGTTTCGATTCAAGAATCACTCTCAGTTCACCATTTTTTCCATTTCGTACCATTTGCAGCTGCTTAACGGTAACCGAACCATTGAGCCGGCAAACCTGGTATATATGCAGCCCCATAATCGCTCAAAAAGCTATATCGATAAAAAGTTAAACACCTGCGACAGCTCACCTTCGGTGAAATTCTTATGTGTTCAAAGCTTGGATATGTGCTCGAAGAAAAACCAACAGAAGGTGTTTGACTGGCTGAAAAGCAAGCTAAGTATTGAGTAGTTGTAATCGTACTAATCTATTGGCATGACCGAATCTCAACATATAGCTAATTATCCCATTGATGCAGTGGTGCTTTGGGTTGATGGCAATGACCCTACACTGGCCGAGAAAAGGGAAACCTACCTAAGAAAGGAAGGTAAACCTACCGGGTTTTCCGGTGCCCTATCGACGCGTTTTGCCAGTAACCATGAGATTCGCTACTGTGTGCTTTCGCTTTTTAGATTTGCTCCATTTATTCGAAACCTGTACATCATAACCGATGGGCAAGACCCAAACCTATACGATGATGTGAAGAAGTACTTTCCTCATCGTGTTGATTCTATTCGGATTGTTGACCATAAGGAGATCTTTCGTGGGTACGAAGAGTATCTACCCCTTTTCAACAGTACGGCCATTGAAACCATGATGTGGCGGATTGAGGGATTATCCGAACATTTTGTTAACCTGAATGACGATTTCATTCTCATTCGAGATATTCAACCTGATGATTGGTTTGTAGACGGGAAACCCGTACTACGAGGAAAATGGAAGCTTGCACCATTCAAAAAAATGGCCAAAGTTTGGCTCAAAACCTTTTGGAAAACACGTATTCTAAAGGGCTCTTTCGAACCCAAATTCTCCTTTTTCATTGGGCAATGGTATTCGGCAAAAAGAGTAGGCAGAAAAGCTACCTACTTTTTCAACTATCATGCTCCCTATGTTTTTAGGAAGAGTACACTGCAAAACTTTTTTGAGAATAATCCCGATAGCCTAGCCAAAAATCTCTCCAGCCGTTTTAGGGGCCAAAAGCAGTATAATATCACAACGCTTGCGAATCACTTAGAGCTAAAGGACGGAAAACGGAAAACTTTATCCACAAAACAGGGGTACCTATACCCGGCCTACTACTCTAAGGAGAAAATGGAGCGTAAGATGCAACGATGCGAAACCAATCCAAAAATAAAATCCATATGCATTCAGAGTTTAGATATGATTGATCAGTCCGAACGCCAAAGAATGCTGGATTGGGTATGGAGTTTTTTTACTATGGGAGATAAAATGACAGGAGAATAGAAGGTACTAACCCAAAAACCAATATTTAGTGGAGAATAACGCAAAAAATATACAAGAGCCCATTGATGTGGTGATTGCTTGGGTAGATGGGAACGACCCTAAACACATGGCAAAGCGCAATGAGGTGCTTAACCGGTCGCGAGCTGTACCCATAGCCGGGGCACATCCCACCCGATTTGCTTCGGTCAATGAGATTAAGTATTGCCTATTGTCCATATTTAGGTTCGCTCCTTTTGTACGTAACGTTTTCATTGTAACCGACGAACAAGACCCTCATGTTATGGAAGATGTTCGGAAGTACTACCCCCACAGGGTTAGCTCCATTCGTATTGTAGATCACAAGGAGATTTTTGAGGGGTACGAACAGTACCTCCCCACTTTCAACAGCATCTGTATTGCCAATATGATATGGCGCATAAAGGGGATCTCCAACCGGTTTGTGTACTTTAATGATGACGTGTTTTTGGTTAGGGATGTTACTCCCGATGATTTTTTCAAGGGTAACCTTCCCGTTCTGCGTGGGCGTTGGACCCCGGCTCCTTACCACCGAATATCTTGGTCGTGGACGCATACTCGGGTTGTAAAGCTATTGACCCAAAAAAGGCATTACACTCCCAAAGCTTCGTTTCATTTGGGACAATGGAACTCTGCCCGTATCCTAGGCTATAAGCTAAAGTACTTTACCAACAGCCATACCCCTCACTCCGTTGAGAGGGGTGTAGTTGAACATTTTTTTGAGAAGAACAGTGCGTTACTGGAAAAGAATATCTCCTTTCAATTTAGGGAACGATCTCAGTTCACTTTTATCTCTTTATCCAATCACTTGCAACTTACTGGTGGGAATAGGCATGTAGCCAAACCCAACCTAATATATATGCAACCTCACAATCGCTATAGGGGATATATTGACAAAAAGCTCCGGATATGCGAAAGGAAATCTTCCGTTAAATTCCTTTGTGTTCAAAGCCTAGACCTATGCTCGGTTGAAGATCAGGGTAAAGTGCTCAATTGGCTCGAGCAAATTCT
>CAZKPD010000089.1:0-10421 GCA_964554585.1 uncultured Rikenellaceae bacterium | reverse complement strand
GATTGACACTTTACACAAACCGTTTCAGGACCACCCGAAGATTGGTATACCCGATCAGTGAGTACTATTTTACGTGAATTAAAAAATATTACAATCTCTTTTGCCATGCCACACAATAATCTGCTGACAAATTTACTTAAAATTAACGCAATTCGCCTTAACCCCGACAAACCTTTTACATGGGCCTCAGGTTGGCAATCGCCCATCTACTGCGATAATCGGAAGATTCTATCCTACCCTGATGTGCGTCAACTTGTTTATCAGCTATTTAAGCAAAAAGCACAACAGCTATTCACCGGTATTGATGTGATTGCCGGGGTGGCAACAGGTGCTATTGCACATGGAGTGTTAGTGGCCGAAGCCCTAAATTTACCCTTTGTGTATGTACGTGCAGCAGCCAAACAGCATGGACTCGAGAACCTTATAGAGGGTCATCTGCCCAAAGGGAGCAGGGTATTGGTAATTGAAGACCTTATCTCTACCGGAGGCAGTAGCCTTAAAGCTGTTGACGCCCTTAGGGATGCCGGAGCAGAAGTTGTGGGAATGCTGGCCATTTTTAGCTATGGTTTCGACGTAGCCAAACACAACTTTGAGCAAAAACAGGTAACCCTACAGACCCTAGCCAACTACGAACAGCTTATTGACAGGGCCTTACAAATGGGGCAAATTACTCCGGAAGAGCTGGAGATTCTTAAACAGTGGAGAATTGACCCCGCAAACTGGGGTAAGTAAACTAACAAACCTCATCCAGCAGTATGAATACTTATGAGAGTAAAATAGTCAGCATAAAGCGACTGGATCAAGATGTTTATCAGACCCTATCAAATTTTAACAATTTTACTCCTTTTAGTCAACAAGCGCCCATCGAGAATTGGCAAGCCGATGAGGACTCGTGCAGCTTTGACGTGAAGGGGATGAAGGATGTCGGCCTTCGCATCATTGACAGAGAACCCTATAAAACCATTAAATTTACTGGAAACGAGAAAATTCCTTTCGAATTTTTTGTGTGGATTCAGCTCAAACAGGTAGCCCCATACGATACCCGTATGAAGATTACGGTTAAGGCTAAGCTGAACATGATGATGAAGATGATGGTTGGGTCGAAGCTACAGGAGGGCATTGACACCATGGCCGATCACATAGCCAAAGCCTTTAACGGATAGCTACAGAACGTACTCTATCTCCTTAAAGGCATATTCAGCTGTTCGAAGATCAGGAGTTTGAACAATTAGCTTTCCAGAGTCGGCTACGCCTACAATTTTTGCCAAAAAAATTCTATCCCCCTCTCGATAATCGCAGAATGTTCCCAAACGGAACAAACGGTTCAAATACGCCTCAGAGAGTTTTTCCGGTTCGTTTCGAACCTGTACATAGCGCACCTCAAAAGCCCGACAGATTGCCATGAGCAAAGGTTCTAGATCAATTAGCTCGCCTACAATCAAGCGCAAGGATGTGGGATTGGGAGCATGAGATCTAAAAATGCGCTGATTAACATTGAGCCCAACTCCCACAATGGTTGTATCTAAAAAAGCCGTGCTAAAGCTATGCTCAATGAGAATGCCTGCAACCTTCTTATTTTCGACATAAATATCGTTTGGCCACTTTACGCACACTCCGGGCATCATTTCTCCCAACACATCGCAAATTGCCATGGCAATGGCCTTAGAGAGTAAAAACTGTTTCCTTACTTCGAGGAAATGCGGATGAAGCACAACACTAAAAAGCAGGTTCTCTCCCCTCTCCGACTCCCAATAGGCACCCCTTTGCCCACGCCCCTTAGTTTGAAACTTTGTAGCCACAACAACCCCATGCGAATCTGCCTCAAAGGCAAACTTAGTCGCATAATCATTGGTTGAAGAAAGCTCATCAAACCAAACAATCCTATTTCCAATGGGTCGGTTCTCCATAATCTGACGGTGCAACGTACAAAATTAGCATAAAACCTTACGGTGAACCATTGGATGCTTTTTAAATAAAAGTGGAATTAAGAAAAATTAGCTCTTTATGGCTGTATTGTAGGCATAAATAGGGTTCTCAATATGCTGTGCTACTTTGCCGTTAAGCTAAAAATATCGTACCTTTGCTTGCTAATAACAAACCCATCTAAATGGCCAAGAAAACAAACGCAAATACCAATGAGCTGCACCATTGCATCATTGATGCAATTCAAGAGAAAAAAGGATCAGGCATTATCAGCCTAGAACTGGGCGCGCTACCCAACTCCATATGTCAGCATTTCATTATTTGTCATGCCGATTCAACCACACAGGTTGAGGCTATTGCCGAGAATGTGGAAATCAAAGTAAAAGCAAAATTTGGAGAAAGACCCTGGCAAAAGGGTGGATACGAGAATAGCATCTGGATCGTACTCGATTTTGTGGATATCGTTGTCCATATTTTCCAAACCGAATGGAGGCAATTCTATAAGCTCGAAGAGCTATGGGCTGATGCTAAACGAACTACCTTTGACGAAATAAGCTAACATCCTCTTATTTTACGCTTTTAAATAAACTTTCAGCGGCCAATTTGGTTTGTATAACCAACAAGTTAGCTAAAGATTGGAAAGAAAACAGAATGGAAAACAAGAATACAAATTCGGAACAGGGTTCCAAGAATCCACAGAATAAACCAAACTCCGATAGCTCGGGAAAAGGGGGAGGCAATCTGAATTTTGGAGGAAAGAAATTCAATATCTATTGGATTTATATCCTGATTATCATTGGAATTTTTGGGCTAAACTTCCTTCAAACCACCAAAAAACCTGTAGAAACCAACTGGCAAGAGGTGAGGGTTAAAATGCTGCAAGAGGGGCACATTGATAAAATTATCGTTATCAGAAATACCGGAAAAGCAGAGGTTTACATTAAGGAAAATGCATTAAACTATTATGCTAACAAGCTGGGCGAAAATGCCAGCAAGGTGAATCCCAAAGGGCCGCATTTTATTTTCACCATTGGTTCTATTGATACCTTTGCACGACAGCTGGAAGAGGCACAAGAAGGTCATAATGAGCATGAAATCATTTCACCTACCTATGAGGATAGGAGCAATTATATGGGTGAAATCATGTCATGGATTCTACCTCTCCTGCTAATCATCGGGCTCTACTTCCTCTTCTTTAGAGTTTTTTTCAAACGCATGGGCGGTGGCCAAGGTGGTCCTGGTGGTGGCAATATTTTCAATGTAGGCAAATCCAAAGCACAGCTTTTTGATAAAGAATCATATCCCAAAATAGACTTTCAAGAGGTGGCCGGTCTCGAAGAGGCCAAGGTGGAGATTATGGAGATTGTCGATTTCCTTAAGAACCCAAAAAAGTACACCGATCTTGGAGGCAAAATCCCCAAGGGAGTTCTGTTGGTTGGCCCTCCGGGCACCGGAAAAACCCTTTTGGCAAAAGCTGTAGCCGGCGAAGCGAACGTTCCCTTTTTCAGCATGTCGGGTTCCGACTTTGTTGAAATGTTTGTTGGCGTTGGAGCTTCGCGGGTTCGCGACCTTTTTAAGCAAGCCAAAGAGAAAGCCCCCTGTATCGTATTTATTGATGAAATTGATGCCATTGGACGTGCTAGGGGTAAAAATGTAAACTTCTCCGGAAACGATGAGCGTGAGAATACGCTGAACCAGCTCCTAACCGAGATGGACGGCTTTGCATCCAACCAAGGGGTGATAATTCTTGCTGCTACCAACCGAGCCGATATCCTTGACAGGGCACTTATGCGAGCAGGCCGTTTCGACAGGCAAATCCATGTGGAACTTCCAGACTACAAAGAGCGGTTGGACATCTTTAAGGTTCACCTAAGACCCATTAAGCTGGAGGCCGATTTAAATACTGAGTTTTTGGCTAAGCAAACGCCAGGTTTCTCGGGTGCCGACATTGCCAATGTTTGTAATGAAGCTGCTCTGATTGCTGCACGGAAGAACAAAGAAAATGTGGAGAAACAGGACTTTCTCGATGCCATTGACCGGATTATTGGCGGACTTGAAAAGAAGAATAAAATCATCAGTGCTGAGGAGAAGAAATCCATCGCTTACCACGAATCGGGTCATGCAACGGTTAGCTGGCTATTGGAGCACGCCAGCCCCTTACTTAAGGTTACCATTATCCCTAGAGGAAAAGCACTGGGTGCTGCTTGGTATCTGCCCGAAGAACGTCAGATTACTACTACTGAGCAACTTTTGGATGAGATGAGCTCTGCCCTAGGCGGAAGAGCTGCTGAAGAGCTGATGTTTGGAAAAATATCCACAGGTGCACTTAACGACCTTGAAAAGGTTACAAAACAGGCCTACGCCATGGTTGCCTACTTTGGCATGAGCGATAAAATGAAAAACATCAGCTTTTACGACTCATCGGGCCAAAACGAGTACGCTTTCTCTAAACCTTATAGCGAAAAAACTGCTGAAACCATTGATCATGAAGTAAAGGCTATTGTAGACTCGGCCTATCAAAGGGCAAAACAAACGCTGGAAGATAACAAGGAAGGCCTTATGAAACTTGCCGAGCTACTGCTCGAGCGTGAGGTAATTTTTAGTGAAGACCTTGAGAACATTTTTGGCCCCCGTAAATCGCACACACGATTTGAAGAGCTTGCCAAGAACATGGAGGATGTAGAAAAGAAACAAGCCGAAGAGCAAGTTGACAATAGAAAGGAAACCGATTAACTTTACCACATTATGAGTGAAGAGAGACAATGGTCCCTAATATACACCACTACACAACCCATAGAAGCAGAAATGGTAAAACAAATGCTGGAGAGTAACGGGATTGAAGCGATTGTAATCAACAAACGGGACTCTTCGTACCTCACCCTTGGTGAAGCAGAGCTGTACGTTGAAGCGGAGAACGCTACAAAAGCTAAAACGCTAATTGAAACGCAAGAGCCGTGAGTCCCTTCTTACAACGAACATTGAGTGGAACACTCTTCGTGCTGATTATTGTTGCAGCAATCATCTTAGGTCGCTACAGCTTCTTCACTATTTTTATGCTCATCACCTTGGCTTCAATGTATGAGTTCTATCGGCTTAGCTTTAAGGCTAGAATCCGACCACAATACCTTTATGGTTTGACGCTGGGTGCCCTCATTTTTACAATGAACTACCTATACGCCTCAGGCCAAATTGGCCATTACATTTTCCTTGGGCTTATTCCGCTGATTTTTAGCATCTTTATTGTTGAACTATTCCGAAGTCACCCACGCCCTATGCATAACATTGCTTTTACAATTTTGGGGTTACTCTACGTGGCTTTACCCTTCTCGCTGCTCAACTTTTTTGCACTAAGCTACACCTCGTACCGGGTAAGCTTTCGCACCGACCTACTACTCGGATTTTTCATCCTCATGTGGGCCAATGATACCGGTGCTTACCTTGTAGGAACCAGTATTGGGCGAAATAAACTTTTTCCCAGTATTTCGCCCAAGAAATCATGGGAGGGTCTTATAGGAGGAATATTTTCTACACTTCTTGCCGCATGGCTTATCTCCCTATTCTTTGTAAACGTCTCTCTTTTCCATTGGCTGGTTATTGGTATGGTCACAGCAGTGATGAGCATTTTTGGCGACCTGGTCGAATCCCTATTTAAGAGGAGTGTGGGTGTGAAAGACTCCGGAAAATTCTTGCCGGGTCACGGTGGCTTTCTCGACCGTTTCGACAGCTTACTCCTGTCCGTTCCCATCCTTTTCGTTTACTTCGAAATTATGATGATTATATAAATCAGCTATTTTTTTTTACCCCTCTGAACAACAACCCTAACATGAGAATACACAAAGAAGGCATCAAAATTCTAGTAATAACATTTATCATACTCATTTCAATTCTGGCTCTTGCATGGTATCTGTGGGAGTTGCTGGCCCTTACTATCGGTTTAGTTCTGTGTGTCCCTTTTTATGCGTTTACGCTCCGTTTTTTTAGATCGCCAAAGCGCAAAGCAAATACCAATGAACAGGCAATCCTCTCTCCATGCGATGGAAAAGTTGTTGTAATCGAAGAGGTTGACGAACCAGAGTTTTTGAAAACCCGCTGTATTCAGGTTTCCATATTCATGTCGGTTTGGAATGTCCATATCAACTGGTATCCTACCAGCGGTGAGGTGATTTACCAAAAGCATCATCACGGGAAATACCTTGTAGCCTGGGAGCCAAAGTCTTCAACAGAAAACGAACGAACCACCATAGCCATTCAACATCCCAACGGTCATGCTGTGCTATTTAGACAGGTAGCGGGCTATTTGGCACGACGTATTGTGTGTTACGCAAAAAAGGGTGCTAACGCTAAGCAAGGGGAAGAAATGGGATTCATCAAGTTTGGATCAAGGGTTGATTTATACCTTCCCTTAGGATCAAACATTGAGGTGAACTTAAACCAAAGGGTAACCGGAAGCCAAAGTATAATAGCGACACTTCCCCAGCACAAGCAGTAAAGGTTACTTCCTTTTCCCTGAAAAGGTATACCGATCTAGTTTCCCTTTACGATTAAAGTAGAAGTTAAACCTTCTTTCTGCTCCCGGCTTTTGAACCAGGATTGAATCTCCATTTGCCAACTCGAGATTGGTAAAGGAGTGATAAAACTCCTCTTTTGTCATACCAATACGAATACCGTTTATCAGCTCTATCTGAGGATTTTTGATGCTACCCCCCAGAATATACTCCTGATTAAATTGGGTTTTATATACGCTTACCTTCGATTTTTTATATATAAAACTATAAATAGTATCAGGTCGATGATTAGGCCTAGGGTTGCGCTTGATCAACTTCTGAATTCGGGTTCCTTTCGGCATGGATTGGGTAAAATCGGTAATGCTCTCCTCATGGCCGAATGGCGACTGCAAAAAGGTCTCATAAGGCATTGGTTTCACCTCCACTTGAGGTACTTTGGGGATGGATGTACTAGAGCAAAAAAATAGGCTAAAACCCAAAAAAATCAAGTTTTTCATAATGATAAGATTGATTACCGCAAGTTAAAAAAAAATTCAAAAAAAATAGGATCATAAAAACAAATCGAAAGCCCTTAATTTCATACTCTTCCCACCCTTGCCCTTAATAGCAGATCTAATCAACCGCATTGCTCACTTTGGTTTATAAGACAAAATGAATACATTTGTCAGTTTGGTTTATGATAATAAGCCCAAACAAAAAACAGCTACCAACACAAAAACATAAATCCCCATGAAAAAGACCAAATTACTCTTTCAGCTATTTGTTCTTCCTCTGGCCCTATCCTTTTCGCTAAGTGCATTTGGACAGATTGAAAACATTGAAGAACCCGTTAGCACTACATTTAACCTACCCGCAATCGGCCATGCCCTTGATTATACTCCAAGTGTAGATTGGTTAAAGATTGCTGAAGAAGATGACGTTAACCATAAAGAGGGGAACCCCCTTAGAGTGGGTATCACCGTACCGGTTAATCTAAACATCAACAATTCGGGAGATTGGTTACAGCTGCCCGATGGAAGGATGATGTGGAGAATTACCCTGAAATCAGAAGGTGCAACATCACTGGGTTTAGCTTTTGACCGATATAACCTACCCGAAGGCTCTAAGCTTTTCATCTACAATGATGAAAAACAGGATGTAGTTGGTGCTCTTGGGAGCCACAACAATACCCCTAGTCAGGTACTAAGCGTAAGAGTTCTCCCCGGGAACACCCTTACTATCGAATATGTAGAGCCCACACTCAATGCCAATTCTGAGGCAAAAGGTGAAGCGGCTGTCGATTACATATCGAAAGCCACTCTTAACATTGGCGAACTATTTTACGTGTATACCGATGCTTTTCAGGCCGAAAGCGATGGCAAACCTTCGCCCGGTTCTTCGCAGTATTGTCAAGTTGACGTGAATTGCTCTCCCGTTGGAGACGAATGGAAAGATGCCAAACGTGGGGTTGCACATATTGTTTTCAAAGAAGGTCCATACCTATACGTATGTAGCGGATCTCTGATTAACAATACCAACGAGGATGGTACACCCTATTTTCTTACTGCTTACCACTGTGGTGGTAGCTCAACAGCTCAGGATAAAAAGCTATGGCAATTCTATTTTAACTTTGAACGGCCTAATTGCGGAAGCGGAAGTGCTCCTCAAAATCAAGTAATCACCGGATGTGAAATGCTTGCTGGAGGCAACATTAGTGGAGGATCAGACTTTTTGCTTCTCCTTCTGGACAGTGAAGTACCCTCAAGTTTTGACCCATATTTCAATGGTTGGTCTAATCTATCAAGCGCTCCTGAATCCGGTGTTTGTATCCACCACCCCGCAGGTGATGTAAAAAAGATTTCAACTACTCACAACGTTTCTGTTTATCCCAATGAGATTAATATTGGGGGTTCGATGATGCCAGCCAACTCGGTTTGGAGAGTTCATTGGTCTCAAAACGAAAATGGTTGGGGTGTTACTGAGGGTGGGTCTTCCGGATCTCCACTATTCAATAATCATAAGCTTATTATTGGAACTTTATCCGGCGGATCGTCTGCCTGTAATCAACCAAACAACGCCGACTTCTTTGGCCGACTTTCATACCATTGGCAAAGTAATGGGAGCAATCCGGAGCAGAGTCTTAAAACTTGGCTCGACCCGCTGGACATCGGCGTATCTACCCTAAAAGGGTATGATCCATTCTACGATCCTCAAGGAACCATATTTTTTCAAGAAAGTTTTGAAAAATCCACTTTCCCTCCAAAAGATTGGACAATAGAAACAACGGTAAGCTCAAATACATGGAAAAATAGCACTGGTTATAATCTTACCGGAGGTATTTCTATTATAGCAGGACATGGCTCACGCTTTGCATATGTTGAAAAAAGCAGCTCAAGCAATCAAAATGAATGGCTCATTAGCCCCGAAATTGATTTAACTGAAGGACATGACCTTAAACTCTCTTTCCTTTTCAACGGAAATTATACCACCTCAGTTACAGAAGATAAATGCGATTTAACTATAAAAGGGAGAGTGAACGGAGGAAGTTGGGTAGACCTTTGGACAGAGCATGATTTCGATTGGGGCCAAAAAGACAATTGGGTTTGGCTTAAAGCCAGAATCAGCGATCTTGAGGCATTTGAAGGTAAAGATAAGGTTCAGTTTGCTTTTGTATATACTGGTATGGCTGGAGCAAACTTTAATATCGATAATGTTCTCCTTTACTCATCGGTAACCCTGAATTGCTTAAGCCGCGTAGATTAAAAGCCAAACTTTTGAACGGCTTTGATATTGAGCTCAAGTGGCAATACCCAAGCACAGGAGAAGCAACGGCAGTAAGCTATGCTAAAAAGAATGAGATGACAAACATTGTTTGGCCTGCTCCTGAAAGAGCTACCCGATTTAGCTTGCTCGATTTTGGACAGATTTATCCGGCAGAAATATCAAAGATTACCCATGTATTCTATCAACACTCTGAGAATCCATGGCCAGAAGATGCCTTTAAGTTTAAAATTTATGCGGCTGATGGTACAACAGAACTACATGAATCTGAGTCTTTAATAGCCTTACACAACAAGAATACTGAGCTTGAATTGGATCCACCGCTGTTGGTAACCGAAGATTTTTATGTGGCCATTATTCCTACCCATGAATCTGGACATCCATCAAGCGGAGCAAAAATGAGCCCTTTTGGAACTGGGCACTCATACTACCTTGATGAAGGCAGCTGGGTTATTTATCAGGATTCAGAAGATAATACAGATTATGAATTTGTAACTAGTGTAGACGTTACCAGTAACGCAAAAATATCTTATGGCAACAAGACGGAATATAGCCCAATGGTACCCAAAACCAATGGCATCATAGATAAATCAAAAATCGCAGCTATTGATCATCAGGATGTTAAATCTGGCACACGCGACAAAGATTCACCAGAACTAAGCGGGTATAGAATTTATAGAAATCAAACTCCTATAGCAACTATTACCAATCCGGGAACAACTAGCTATATTGACGAGAACCTAGTACCCGGATCATACAGCTATTACGTGATTGCTTTATACTCTAACCCAGAGGGGACCTCGTTGCCCAGCAATACAGCTTCTGTTACTATCACCAATATTTCAACCGATTTATTTAAGGATGTAACCCTATACCCTAACCCTTTCAGCAACAATATCTCCATTACAAATGCTGAAAATGTTAACCGAGTAATGGTTACTAACCTGATGGGACAAAAGCTACTGGATATTCAGCTCAATGGAACTTCTTTACAGCAAATTTCGACCGAATATTTAGCTAGAGGAGTTTACCTTATCACTCTAATGGGACACGATGGAGCTTATAAAGTAGCTAGAATGGTGAAACAATAATCATCCAAAACCATAGTTTTCGTAGGAAGTCGCCTGTTATAAGAGGCGACTTCTTTTTTTATATCCCTAGTAAGCAGATACTGCTACTATCTGCAATTTATCTTGACTATTACAGAGAATATGAGTAATTTGTATGGAAATT
>CAZKPD010000088.1:0-10432 GCA_964554585.1 uncultured Rikenellaceae bacterium | reverse complement strand
TATTCACACCGATATTGCTAACGACGTGGCCTCATCGGGGGATGAGGCCAAAGAAGCATCTTCTCCTTGGAAGTATGGTGGAAATTTTTCTGTAACCTTTACTCAGGTATCTCTTACCAATTGGGTAGCCGGGGGTGAAAATTCGATTTCCGGAAATGCTGGAATACTGTTGACAGCCAACTACCAAAAAGGGGACAATAAGTGGGACAACACCCTTGACCTCGGCTATGGGTTGACCAGCCAAGGCGATGAAGAGCTGATTAAAAAAAATGAGGACAAAATAGACTTTAGCTCCCAGTATGGTCGAAAAGCATCAAAAAGTTGGTACTATAGTGGGTTATTGGGTTTTAAATCGCAGTTTGCAAAAGGCTATAACTACCCCAATGTGGATGATGTGATTTCGGACTTTTTGGCGCCAGCCTACGTTCTTGCATCCATCGGTATGGATTATCGCCCTGTTGATAAGTTTTCGGTGTTATTAGCTCCGGTTACTGGTCGAATGACCATTGTAAATGTTAAAGAGCTATCGGATCAAGGAGCTTTTGGGGTTAATCCCGGCAGTAAAATACGAACTGAGATGGGTGGATTTGTAAAGGTTAAATATGAGGATACTTTTATCAATGAAAAATTGGGATTCAGGTCAAAGCTAGAGCTTTTCTCTAACTATCTAGAGAAACCACAGAATGTTGACATGAACTGGGAATTGGCATTAGATCTAAAGCTCGGCAGCTACATAACTGCAAGATTTCATACCCTACTGATTTATGACGATGATGCAAAGATTGGTGTTGATACAAATAATGATGGTGAAATAGACAAGTATTATGCAAAGTTGCAAATCAAAGAGCTATTTGGAGTAGGATTTAGCTACAAGTTCTAATTTGTAAAGCCACAGTATTACTAGCTATTGAGCGCAGAATCGCGGAGATTATCCAAGGTTCTGCGCTCTTTTTTTGTGGGCCGCCCCAATCCACGTTTGCGATATCCCTGAAAGGTCATAAATCCGGGTTCCAACTTCATACGTTCCTCTTCCGAAGTGATATCTTCAAGGTATTCCGGTACCAGCTTTGCACCCACACGGCTCTGTGGAATCCCTTTTACAATGTAGGTGTAAACCACAGGTAACTTTCGAACGTTAATAGTATCACCAATTTTAACCTCTTTGGAGGGTTTTGCTTCCTGCCCGTTTACATTAACCCTTCCCTTTTTGCATTCGTCAACGGCTAGGCTTCGGGTTTTGTATATACGTACCGACCAAAGCCACTTATCTATCCGGATGGTGTTAAGGGCATCCATAGGGCTTTACTTCTTATTATATCGGGTCATGGTTAGCTCCAGACCGATGGTGCCAAATCCTATAATAATGTCAGCAGCTTTTTTAAAGCGTTCGGTCAGATGGTCCAGCTCTTCGCGAGTCCATTCTCCCAGTACGTATTGTACCTGATTCCCTTTGGGAAAATCTCCACCAATGCCCACGCGAAGCCTGGCAAACTCTTGGGTGCCCAAGGTTTCAATAATGTCATATAGACCGTTATGACCCCCATCACTGCCTTTTTTGCGTAGCCGTAATGTGCCGATGGGTAGTGCGATATCGTCTGTAATAATTAGCAGATTTTCAATGGGGACTCGCTCTTTTTTTAGCCAGTAATCCACTGCTTTACCGCTACGATTCATAAAAGTGGAGGGCTTAAGCAGCACAAAGATTCGACCCTTATGCTTAAGCTCTGCAATATCACCGTATCGGGCAGGGCTAAAAGAAGTATTGGACGCATCAACAAGAGCGTCCAATACCATAAAACCTACATTATGACGGGTATTGGCATATTCAGGGCCAATGTTCCCTAACCCGACAATAAGATATTTCAAAACGGTGATGCTTTTTGTTTCAAACTAAAATGCTACTCAGCTGCTTCTGCTGCAGGAGCCTCTTCTTCAGTATCTTCGTGAACTTCAGCATCCTCACCTTTAGCAGCAACCCTAGAGGTCTTAACCATTGCGATAACAGTAGCTTTAGACTCAATAATTTCGATTTTGTCAAATTTCAAGTCGCCCACTAATCTACTTTTACCAATACCCAAATCGGTAACGTCAATGCTAATTACTTCGGGTAGATCTTTAATGAGTCCCTGAACTTTTAATCTCCGTTTGGCAAGGTTTAACTTACCTCCACGCTTAACCCCTTCGGCAGACCCGGTCAGCACTACGGGTAGAGCAATGGTTATTTTTTGATCTTCGGATACCTGATAAAAGTCTATGTGCACAACCCTATCGGTAACCGGATGAAACTGAATGTCTTTAAGGAAAGCCTTGTAAGTTTTTTTGCCAATGGTAAGGTTGATGATAAATACATCAGGAGTGTAAATTAGGTCTTTCAAATCCTTTTCAACAACGCTTAGTGAGATGGAATTCTCACCACCATACATAATTGCAGGAACTAGACCATCGTAGCGCAACTTCTTGGCCACTTTCTTTCCCACTTCGGCTCTTAGCGAACCGTTTAAGCTAAACTCTTTCATTGTGTACTAATAAATTAATTGTTTTTACTAGACGTTACTCAGAGCTGCCCCCTCTACTTTTTGTCAGCTCCCCATCACGTCTTAAAGCTATGCCGAGGGGAAATTTGGGTTGCAAATGTAATTACAATTTCCTGTTCGACCAAATGTAAGATCCTAAATGCGCTAAATGATAAATTTGTCGCTAATTGATTCGTAGTTATACACCTTGCTAATCACATCAGCAAAAAGTTCGGCCACCGACAGCACTTTAATTTTCGACTTATCCACTCCCTCTTTTAGGGGGATAGTGTCGGAAACCACCAGCTCAACCATTTTAGATGCTGCAATCCGATCGTATGCAGGGCCTGAGAGAACCGGATGGGTTGCGATTGCTCTCACGCTATTTGCTCCTTTTGCCATCATCATATTGGCCGCTTCGGTAAGGGTTCCTGCTGTGTCAACCATGTCGTCCAAAATAATCACATTCTTACCCTCTACATCGCCAATGGCTGTAAGCTCTGCCACCTGATTAGCCTTTTCGCGGGTTTTATGGCAAATGATTAGCGGAGCGTTTAGAAAACGTGAATAGGCATTGGCCCGCTTGGCTCCACCCATATCGGGAGCTGCAATGGCAATATTATCCAGGTTTAAGCTTTTGATGTAGGGAACAAAAATGGATGAGGCATAAATGTGATCAACCGGCACATCAAAAAATCCTTGAATCTGGTCGGCATGTAAATCCATGGTCATTACTCGGTCAACACCGGCAGCGCTAAGCAGGTTAACCACCATTTTGGCTCCAATGGAAACTCGAGGTCTATCTTTTCTATCCTGACGCGCCCATCCAAAGTATGGGATAACTGCAACCACTTTGTACGCTGATGCTCTATGCGCTGCATCAATCATTAACAGGAGTTCGAACAGGTTGTCGGTTGGTGGGAATGTGGATTGAATAATAAAAACTGTTGACCCTCGAACCGATTCGTCGAACGAGGGCTGAAACTCGCCATCGCTAAAATCAATTACTGATGATTTACCAAGTGTAGTGCCGTAGTTCTGAGCTATTGCTGTGGCAAGGTAATTTGAGTTTCTTCCTGAGAAGAATTTTATGCAGTGTTTTTGCATGGCAAGTGGAGTTTTGTTTACAAAATTAGTGCAATTAATTGAATGGGTAAAATATTTTACACTTTGTAATGATGCTTAAAAACCTATGAGGATTTACTTGCTTTTCTCGTTGGTTTGGTTATTAATACCCTCAATAAAAGCTAAAATTTCATCACGCCCCCGTTGCGTAACCGCCGAGGTGATGAACATGTGGGGGAGCTCGTCCCAAAATTGATGTAAATGCTTTTTATAGTGCGCCAATGATGAGTTTAGCTTTCCGGAGCTGAGCTTATCCGTTTTGGTAAAAACCAAAACAAAGGGAATTCCATTTTCGCCTAGCCAGTTGATAAACTGCTCATCCACTTTTTGGGGTTCAAGTCTGCTGTCGACCAATACGAACACGCATTGTAAGTTCTCTCGCTGAAGGATATAGTCTGCGGTCATTTTTGAGAACACCTCGCGCTGTGTTTTCGAAACCTTTGCATACCCGTATCCCGGGAGGTCAACCAGATACCAACTGTCATTTATAATAAAGTGGTTGATTAGCTGGGTTTTTCCGGGCTTTCCCGATATTTTGGCCAGCTGCTTGCTGCCCGTTAGGGCGTTTACCAACGACGATTTCCCTACGTTTGATCTTCCGATAAAGGCGTATTCCGGATGGGCAGGAGCAGGGCATTCTCCAATCTTTGAGCTGCTTTTAACGAATGTGGCTGAGCGAATAACCATACCTTATCAATCTTTTAAAATTTGCGTTGTATAACCTAATGGTTTTATACGAATTAGGTAATCGTAGCCTGGTTATGCTATACGGGAGCTATTTCCCTTTGGGCATATTGCTCTACCTGTCTGAACGCCCGTAACAGGTTCTCTCCCCATATCTTCTGAATATCCGATTGGGTGTACCCCCTACGAAGGAGTTCGGCGGTAATATGGTACATTTCACCGGCATCAAAGCAATCGGCCAATGCACCGCCTCCGTCAAAATCGCTACCGATACCTACATGGTCAATACCGATTAGCTGAACGATATGGTCTATGTGGTCAACTAAATCGGAGACTGTGGGGAGGATTGGCGGAAAATTGTCGTCAATGGCGTACCATTCTGCAATAAGCTGCTGATGGGTTTTCTCGTCCATATCCTCCATATGTCCATACTTTTCCCTAAGCGCAACAAAAGCGCTATCGCGCGAGGGATTGGGTTCATCGGGTTTAACGTAGCTGCTTAATAGGCACATCTGCACCACACCGCCATTGGCTTTAAGCGCTTTAAGCATCTCGTCGGTTAGGTTTCGTGGGTTATCGCAAATTGCTCGGGTGTTGCTATGCGATGCTATAACGGGAACTTTGGACAGGCGAAGGGTTTGATAAAAAGCGCTATCTGAGATGTGGCTCACATCAACCATCATGCCTAGGCTGTTGAGCCGCTGTACTACCTCTTTCCCAAACGGGCTTAGGCCGTTGTGCTCGGGGCCGCGTATGTCGGTTGAGGAATCGCAGATGTCGTTATTTGAGGTGTGGCAAAGGGTTAAGTAGCGTGCCCCTCTATTGTACATTGAGTCAATTCGATGCAGATCCTTTCCGATGGGATAGCCATTTTCAACCCCTAGGTAGATTGCCCGCTTGCCTTGCTGCTTTAGCTCCTGAGCATCATCAGCCTTTAGGGCAATTTGGGCATAATTGCTATGCCTTAATATACTGGTATGGACGGAATCGAAGATGGTCATGGCCTTTCTATAAGCTTCTTGGTAATGGTGTGGCGTACGCTGACCCTGCGAAATGAAAACGGCATAGAATGCAGCATCAAGTCCGCCCCTTTGCATTTGGGTAAGGGTAGCTTTAGCCCTCCCATTGGCATCGCCATCCACAATGCTAAAGCTATCCTGCAAAAGCCAGAGCGGTGTGTCGGTGTGAGAGTCAATGGTAACTATTTGGGTATGCAGCTGTTTGGCCTTTTGGATTAACCGGGCATCATTGGAGGTGTGTTGTGTACAGCCCATTAGGATAATGGCCGACATGTTAAGCAGTAATTTTTTGGTCATGGTTCTAGTCGTAAAGTTTCCTGTTTACCGGATAGGACTAAAAATGGGGTTATAAGTTTAGGTCCCTATAATAAAAAGTATGGAGAATTAGCCCGTTCCCCATACTTATCCATTGTTGCTGCTACTACTCAAAGAGCTTAATAGGTATCCTCTGCTTCAAAGGTGAAATCAGAAACATTAAACCGCTCTAAAAGCGATTTGTCATTAATCTCTTTCGAGAGGGATGTAATGGTCTCAATGGGTACCTTAAACAGGTCGAGTATCAGCAAACCGTCCAATGCATTATTAAATTTTGGGTCCACATTAAAACCAATAATCTGTCCGTTCAGCTTGATATATTTTTTTAGCAGAACCGGGAGCCTAAAGTCTTCCTGCTCGTTACCCTGAATAAATTTATCCAGCTTGCTGATATCGCTACCTTTTTCAATGATAATATCTGAATCATCCTTGCTCACCGGAACCTTAAAGGCGTTACGAGGGGTAATAAAACGGGCCAGCTCGTGGTCATAATGATTGGCCTTCATAAAATTGATGATAAGACCCTTGGAAAAATTGGAAAAACGGCTCGATATGCTCACGGGGCCGATAAGGAATCGGTACTCGGGATTTTTGATTAGGAAGTAAAGAATCCCTTTCCAGAGCAGGAATAGGGGCATCGGTTTTCGTTGGTAATCTTGAACGATAAAGGAACGTCCCAGCTCAATGCTCTGCTCCAAAATGGGTATGAACTCATCATGAATCTTGAATAGGCTTTGGATATAAAATCCCTTTTTCCCATAGCGTTCAATAATCTCTTTCCCTTTACCTACACGGTAGGCACCCACAATGGTCTTAACCTCCTCATCCCAAATAAAGAGCTGATTAAAGTACAGATCGAACTCGTCAATGTCAATATGTCGGTTGGTGCCTTCGCCCACTTCTCTAAAAGTAACTTCGCGCAATCGGCCAATCTCCGTCATTACATGCGGAATCTCTACAGAAGGAACGCAAATTACGCAGTAGTTTTTGCTCTTAAAGAGCAGGTGGTCTTCCATACATGCTTCCACCTCTTGCATGATTAGCTGAGGGTCTACAGGGGCAATAATTTCCATAGGCTTAGCATCAGGCTTTAGCCTATAGTTGTAAAATTTACGCACCTCAATGGACGATCCCAAAGCGTAGGTTTTAAGCCTGAGGAAGCGGCCAAAGCGCGAAATATCCGTAAATTCTTTCTGCTCGGCTGCCGTAATGGGCATACCTATCCGAATGTTAACCGTTTTGTGCTTTTTGTTAAATATTTCGGAGGGTAGTTTAGCAGTGCGCAGTAGGGGGTGGATAAGACCCAGCAGGTGGAAAAGTCTGCTATTGGTTCCCTGAAAGTATAGGGGGATAATAGGCACTTCCATCTTTTTGATAAACTTAATAATAGAATCGCTCCACTGCTTGTCGGCTACCCCGGGCGATTCGGTATTGTAGTAGGTTGATACCTCACCGGCGGGGAAAATACCCAAGGGTTTACCCTCTTTTAAGTGCGCTATGGCACCCTTAATCCCGGCCATGCTTCCGGCGGTTTGATCTCTGCCCTCAAAGGGGTCAACCGGAAGGATATACTCTTTGATGGGTAAAATTTTGCGAAGCAAAAAGTTCGCCATCACCTTAAAGTCGGGTCGAATCTCCGAAATGATTTTTAGCAGTATAATGCCATCAATCCCACCGTATGGGTGGTTGGACACAATAATAAAAGGACCCTCTTTGGGGATTCGTTTTAGCTCCTCGGGGTTAATGCTGTAATTAATCTCAAGATTCCTTAGCAGCTCATTCAAAAAATCAGGTCCGTTCAAATGGCTGATTTTTGCATACTCCTTGTTTATCTTGTTGATCTTTAAAAGATACATCAGCATCTTGGCAATGCTCTCGCCACCTACGGTGTTAAGCTTTGCTGCTTTCTTAAAGTCTTTGGGATCAATTAAATTCATAAGATTTATAAAGAATAATCAATCAAAGTAAATGTGTTGCAATATACGAAAATTCCATGGACTAACCCATTTTATTCTTGGTGCTAAGGTGAAGCCATATTACTAGCCGCTGTTTCAAATGTTAAAAAGATTTTTTATAATTGTAACAGATTGGCTTTACCCAAATACATTAACTTTGCACTAATTTATCAAACTTAATAACCAGCAGATTATGAAAAGAGTACTATTGGCGCTAACCCTTACAGCGCTGGCATTGTCTACCTTTGCCGACAGGTATGTGGCACGTCCCGAAGATATTAAGACATTCCTTAAAACCACCACCTACGTGGTGTTGGAGGATAACCCTATGGCAGAGTATAATTTTATGATTAAAAAGGCCGTTGAGAACTCCTGGAATATCACTCCTTATGCGTTTATTACAGCCAGCGAGTTTGAAACCATGCGTAATGATATATCAAAATCCTTTTTGGTTAAGCTACAGGTAAAATTCAGTGGCGATAAGCTGGAGGCAACCTATAACTTTTTGAGCGTGGTGCTGGGTGCCGGTGTACAAAAGCATACCGACCTGCCCGATATCTGCTCTGTGCCTTTGAGCTACACCAGCGTACACGAGGATAGCTATACCTATAAGCTGGAGAGCCTTATTCGTTTTGCTCAGAATCATATTAAGATGTTGGATGCCAACCCGCAGCTGATCTCGTCAAATATTTTTGATCACTATAATAAAAACCGGAAGCAGATGAAAGGCAAAGAGCTGTGGCTGCTTGAAAAAGATATTGAGAAGAATGCCCGCGGACTGGCAAAAATTCGGAAGATGTACCCCCATACCGTTAGAATGGTTACCGATGAGGATATCGAAAAGGCAATTGCCGAGAAAAACGACAAGGTGGTTTACTTGCATAAGGTAGGCCCCGAGGGAACCCGCCTGCAAGCCCGTTGCTACAAAATGTTGATTGGTGCCGGCGACGACCAGTTCTACTATTTCGATTATCACATGATTAACAAGAAAAAAGGCGATGGCTTCTTAGCCAAAGATTTTAAGAAGATTAAATAACGCACATTATCATATCCCTTTCGCTTAATGCTCTGCTCTTTGGTGGGGCATTAAGTGATTATAATAACATATACTATGGCCGACGAGAAGATTATTTTTTCCATGGTGGGGGTTACCAAAACCTTTCCACCACACAAAAGGGTGCTCAACAATATTTACCTGTCGTTTTTTTACGGAGCCAAAATTGGCATTATCGGTTTAAACGGTTCGGGAAAATCTACCCTACTCAAAATTATTGCGGGAGTCGAAAAGGCGTTCCAAGGCGAGGTGGTTTTCTCTCCCGGCTATTCTGTGGGCTATCTGGAGCAGGAACCTCAGCTAGACAATTCCAAAACCGTTAGGGATATTGTGGAGGAGGGTGTAATGGAAGTGGTTCAGCTGATGCGCCAGTACGATGAGGTGAACGCCAAGTTTGCCGAGCCCATGAGCGACGATGAGATGAATAAGCTCATTGAGCTACAGGGTGAGCTATCCGAAAAAATTGATAATGCGGATGGGTGGAGCCTCGACTCCAAGCTGGAGCGTGCCATGGATGCATTGCGTTGCCCCGAGCCCGACACGCCCGTTAGCGTGCTTTCGGGCGGTGAGCGCCGTAGGGTGGCATTGTGCCGCCTTCTTCTGCAAGAACCTGATGTTCTTCTGCTGGATGAGCCCACCAACCACCTTGATGCCGAGAGCGTGCAGTGGCTGGAGATGCACCTGCAACAGTACAAGGGAACCGTAATTGCCATTACCCACGACCGCTATTTTCTTGACAATGTGGCGGGTTGGATTTTGGAGCTGGATAGGGGAGAGGGTATCCCGTGGAAAGGCAACTACTCGTCGTGGTTGGAGCAAAAATCGACCCGATTGGCACAGGAGGAGAAGCAGGAGAGCAAACGCCGCAAAACGCTGGAGCGTGAGTTGGAGTGGGTGCGCATGTCGCCCAAAGCACGTCAGGCTAAGAGTAAGGCGCGCCTTTCGGCCTACGATAAGCTTATGAGCGAGGATGTGAAGCAGAAGGAGGAGCGGCTGGAACTGTTTATTCCCAACGGCCCGCGCCTAGGCGATATGGTGATTGAAGCCAAGGAGGTGGCCAAAGGATATGGCGATAAGTTGCTATACGACAACCTAAACTTTAGGCTGCCACCCAACGGTATTGTGGGAGTAATTGGCCCCAATGGTGCCGGTAAAACCACGCTGTTCCGTCTGATTATGGGATTGGAGCAGGCCGATAAGGGCAGTTTTCAGGTGGGCTCAACCGTTAAGTTAGCCTATGTGGATCAGCAGCATAGCGCCATTGACCCGGAGAAAACGGTGTTTGAGGTAATCTCGGGTGGTTTAGAACATGTGCTACTGGGAGGTAAGCAGGTGAATGCCCGTGCTTATGTGGCCCGTTTCAACTTCTCGGGTGCCGATCAGGAGAAGAAGTGCGGTGTGCTGTCGGGTGGTGAACGCAACCGATTGCATTTAGCGCTTGCGCTAAAGGAGGAGGGCAACGTGATACTGCTGGACGAGCCCACCAACGATGTGGATGTGAATACCCTTAGGGCGTTGGAGGAGGGGTTGGAGAACTTTGCCGGCTGCGCCGTGGTCATTAGCCACGACCGCTGGTTCCTCGACCGTATTGCTACGCACATCCTGGCCTTTGAGGGCAACTCGGAGGTTTACTTCTTTGAGGGTTCCTTCTCTGACTATGAGGAGAACCGCCGAAAACGCCTAGGCAACGAGGAACCCCAGCGTATTCGATACCGTAAATTAATGTAACCAAAGTATTACCATGGAAAAATTTGCTTATGTGAACAG
>CAZKPD010000087.1:4075-10535 GCA_964554585.1 uncultured Rikenellaceae bacterium | reverse complement strand
TAAACTATTCGCCCTCATGGTGAAGAATATTAGGTTTTTTACTGGAAATGTAGCTGTACATAGCTGGAATAATGTAAAGTGTTAATCCTAATGACACAAGCAGCCCGCCAATAATTGTTGTACCCATGGGTATCCGGCTGGTAGATGCGGTTCCCATGGCAATGGCTATGGGCAGCGCACCAAAAATGGTGGCTAAGCTCGTCATCAGAATGGGTCGCAAGCGCTGACCTGCCGCTTCAATCACCGCATCATTCTTGCTATACCCTTTTAGCTTTTTCTGGTTGGCAAACTCCACAATCAGAATCCCGTTTTTGGTAACTATACCAATTAGCACGATGATCCCAATCTGGCTAAAGATATTCATGGTTTGCCCCAGCAGATAGAGCGAAAGTATGGCACCTACCAATGCTAGAGGTACAGTAATCATGATAATGAGCGGATCCCTAAAGCTCTCGAATTGGGCTGCAAGAACCAAAAACACAAGGATAAGCGCAAATACAAAAGCAAAGTACATGCTCCCCGAGCTCTCCTCAAACTGCTGAGAGATACCGGTGAGCGTTGTGGAAAAGCTATCGTCAAGCACTTCATCAGCAATCTCGCGCATGGCTTCAATACCCTGTCCTAGGGTTAACCCTTGGGCAGCAGACGCACTAAATGTGGCCGAGCTGTAGCGGTTATACCTATACCTTTGGGGAGGTGTACTCTGCTCCGAAATGGAAATAAGGTTGCCCAGCTCCACAAGGTTTCCCCTGTCGTTACGCACTTGGATATTGCTAATGTCCGATGGCTCATCACGGAACTGTCTCTCAGCCTGACCGATAACCTGATACTGCTTGCCATTGTGAATAAAGAACCCGTAGCGAGAACCCGAGAAGTAGAGCTGAAGCGCCTCTGCAATATCCCTTACGGTAACCCCTGAGGTACGCGCTTTTTCACGGTCAATTTCAACCAAAAGTTCGGGTTTATTAAATTTCAGATTCACATCTACCACCTGAAAGCGGGGATCATCCTGCGCGCGGCGCAGGAAAATAGGTACTACCTCTTTGAGCTTTTCAAAGTTTGGTGCTTGCACCACAAACTGCACAGGTAATCCGCCCCCACGTCCGGCCCGAATGGTCTGGTCTTGCGTAACATAAGAGCGAGCAAGGGTTTGGGTGTTTAAATACGCCTGAATCTCGTTGGCCAATTGCTGTTGCGATTTGGTTCGCTCGTTGGGCTCGTGGAGAATCATATTCACAAATCCGGAATTACGGGAACCCGACCAACCCGGCGAGGTAACTGCAATGATTGCCTTGCGCTCGGGCATGGTATCAATATAGTTGACAATGTTACTCATGTACTCATCCATCACCTCAAAAGAGGTACCCTCGGGGGCAGTAGCCGAAATGCGCAATCGGCTCTTATCCTCCATGGGTGCAAGTTCCGAAGGGATTAGAGCACCCAGTGTAACGATTAAAACCAGAGCTACAGCAATAATGGGAAAGGCAATCCATCGCTTGCTTACAAACTTGGTGAGCGAACGCTCATAGGCTGCAGATAAGCGATTGAAAAAACCTCCCACTGCGGCCGCAATTTTTCCCTCCTTTTTTTGTGAACCCAACATCCTAACGCTCATCATAGGAGTAAGAGTAAGCGCAATAACAGTGGAGATAATTATAGCACCCGAGAGCACTATACCAAACTCACGGAAAAGTCTGCCCGTGATACCCTGCAGAAAGACAATGGGAAGGAACACCGAAACCAGGGTCACAGTAGTGGAAACAATGGCAAAGAAGATCTCCTTGGTTCCCGTATATCCCGCCTTAAAGGGTTCCATTCCCTGCTCCACCTTAGCATAAATATTCTCAACCATTACAATGGCATCGTCCACCACAAGGCCAACGGACAGCACAATGCCCAACAGGGTAAGCACATTGATGGAAAAACCCATGATGTACATCACAAAGAAGGCTCCGATGAGCGATATGGGAATGGTGAGCATGGGAATCAATGTGATGCGCCATCGGCGCAGGAACACAAAAATTACAATGATTACCAGCACAAAGGCAATAAGGATAGTATCGCTCACCTCCTTCACCGCTTTACGGATGGAGGTGGTAATATCCATAGCCACATTGATGGTAATGTCTTCGGGCATCTCTTTTTTCATCTGATCAAGACGCTCATACACCCTATCGGCAATATCAATATAGTTAGCACCCGGTTGCGAGGTAAGTGCCACCCCAATTTGCGGGATACCGCCAATCCCCCTAAGCAATGAGCGCTCATTCTCGGGAGCCAGCTCTGCCCGACCCACATCCTTAAGCTTAACAGGAACACCCCCAACCTCTTTAATGATCAGGTTGTTAAAATCGTCCTCGGTTTCAAGTCTTCCCAGTGTGCGTATGGACAGCTCTGTATAGTATCCTTCAATGATTCCTGTGGGCAGTTCTATGTTCTCGCGAGTAAGTGCTAACCGAATATCGGATGGGGTGAGCTGAAAGGCAGCCAGCTTGTTGGGTTCGAGCCTTAGTCGCATGGAATAGAGCTTATCTCCCCAAATACTTACCTCACTAACACCCGTTACGGTTTGCAGCCTTTCTTTAATCACATTATTCCCAAAATTCGACAGCTCTAACAAATCCCGCTTATTACTCTGAACCGTAAGCATCATTACCGTTTCAGCATCGGCATCGGCTTTGCTCACCACCGGTGCATCAATATCGGGGGGAAGCCTTCGAACAGCCTGCGACACCTTGTCGCGCACGTCGTTGGCAGCAGCTTCCATATCAACCCCCAGCTGAAACTCAACGGTAATGGAGCTACGACCATCGGCACTGCTAGAGGTGATGGATTTAATCCCTGAAATACCGTTGATTGCCGCTTCCAGCGGCTCGGTAATCTGCGCTTCAATCACATCGGCATTGGCTCCAACATAGGTGGTGCTAACCGACACAATGGGCGGATCGACGCTAGGGTATTCCCTAACGCCCAGAAAGGTGTAGCTAACCACCCCAAAAAGCATAATGATAATGGATATCACAATGGTTAGCACGGGCCTGTTTATACTGACTGTAGAAATATTCATGGATACGGAATTGAAAAATTAGAAATGCGGATTGGGCAAACCATTTACCAGCTATCAACCATATTAAGCTTTAGCAGAGAGCCCTCTCTAACCTGAAGCAAACCGGAAAATAGCAGCGTATCTCCCACATTTAAGCCGGATACTATCTCAACCGCTGTGGGTGTACGTACCCCTGTTTCAACGGCAACAAAAGCGGCCTTACCGTTACGCGCAAGCACCACATTTTGACCACCTAATACTGGAATCAGTGCATGGGGAGGAACAAGTATGGTTTGCAGATTGCCGCTGATGCTAAACGTTACCCGAGCAAAAGAACCGGGGATCAGCTCTCCCTTTACATTGGGGCATATGGCACGAACTTTAAGCGCACGGGTTTGCAAATCGATTACCGACTCGGTGGCATAAATTGTTGCATTATGCTCTGCAGGGTTATGCCCCAATGAAAAAGTAACCTCTTTGCCAATGGTAACGCCGTAGGCGTATCGCTCCGGAACGGAGAACTCGAGCCGTAGCGGATTATCCTGAATAAGTGTAGCCAGCACCGTATTGGCACCAATAAAGCTACCGGGGCTCACATGGCGCAATCCAATGCGCCCATCAAAGGGCGCACGAATCTCGGCCTTGGCAATTTGCGCCTCAGAGAGGCGCATCTCTGCCCTAATGCCATCCACCTTGTTTAAGGCCACATCCAAATCCTGCTGGCTTAGCGCATTTATCTCTTTAAGCCGCTGCTTACGCTGCAGATCCTCTTCGGCCAGCTTGAGGTCAGACCGCAATTTCTCCAACCTTGCGCGAATCTCGGTATCATTCACTCTTGCCAGTAGCTGTCCCTCTTTCACCAAGCTGCCCTCAACCAAATGGAATTCCACCAGCTTACCGGTGGTTTCGGCTCTAAGTTCTACCTCCTCTCCTGCCAGCAAAGTACCCGAAAGGGATAATCCTTGCGTTAAAGGTTGCATGATCACCCTATAGGCATCCACCGAAAGGCCTGCACGCTGTGCGCGATTATCGGTGTTATCCTTACCCTTGCCACCACAGGACGATAAAATAAATGCCGCTAAAAGGGATAGTAATAGAAAATTATACTTTCTCATGGATGTGAAATAAAATTTTTTAGTCAATATGCTTGAATAAGACCGTTAAGCCTGCCAAAGGTTTATAGAGTGAACAATTTTTAGCTTATTAAGTTTTGAACAACCCAATTCAAATCCAAATGCAACTATAGCTAAAAAAGCACCTTTGGAGGTGCTCAAAAGCTGTATATCCAACGAGAAACTCAGAGGAATTTTAGTCTTAATCGGGTAATTCTTCCGCTTTAGTATCACTTTGCTCCACCACATCGCTTTTTAGAGGCATTCCCTTTTTCTCTTTTCGCCACCGGAAAAAACCCTTACGCAAGAAGATGGCATAAAACCCCCGAACGGTTTTTGAGCGCTCTACCAAAGGAATTAACACGCTGGTTAAAGTAATACTAATAAGGATAATAGCATAGGTAATATCTCGAATAAACGCACCTCCTTCTATTCCCTGCTGAAATGGTATTGTGGCCAGAACAGCTGCAGCTAACCCTTTGGGAAACAGTATACTCATCATGGTCAAATCGTTAGTTGAAGTAGGTTTTCGGATTGAGAACCGTACAACGGGAATGCGAACCAGATACATTATCAGGGTTACCACTAAACCTAAAAGCAGAGCCCATAGGTTGTTTAACTGAATAGATAAACCAATGTATATAAAGAAGAAAGTTTTTAAAAGAAAAACTATTTCGGAAAAGAAGAGTTTCTCGGTTTCATTGAGTTCAATGGTTTCAGACTTAATAAAACGTTTTAAAAAACTTGTATTTACAACTTTTAGGTTTGCCAAGGTGATACCAAAAGCCAACGAAGAGATAGCACCACTATAGCCAAACATTTCGGAAATTCCATATATAATAAATACAAATGCGGGCGTAGTGAAGATCGTATTACGTATGGCTCTTACTTTATCTAATAAGACTGACCATATCAAAGCCCCAATTACCCCCATAACGGCGGCCAAAATAAATGATGATATAATCTTTCCGATGATAAGACCCACATTAACCTCTTTTACATGAAATGTCTCTAACAGTGCCAGGGCAAATACGATACAGAGCACATCGTTTATTGCCGACTCAAGGATTAGCACCGTCCGTGAATCCTGACTCATTCGAAGCTGTGGAACCATGGGGATAATAACTGCCGACGAGGTGCCCCCCACGATGGATCCCAACATAAATCCGGCAACAGGATGCAATCCAAAAGCCAACCATGAGATGAGCCCCACAATAATAGCTGTAACAAAGAAACTGGTGATTGTAAGTGCTGCCGTTCCCTTAATAGCTTTTCGGAGCTGATCGAAATCTAGTGTTAGCCCACCCTCAAATAGAATAACCACTAAGGTAATAGTTGTAAATGTAGATCCTAAAATACCAAACGATTCGGGCGTTACGAGATTTAACACGGGCCCTAAAAGCAAACCCACCATCATGAGTAGAAGTACGTCAGGAATTCGCTTACGCTCAAAGATCCCTGTAAATAGGTGGGAAATAAAAACGATAAGTCCTATAAAAACAATTAATAGTGCACTTTCCATAAAATTCTATCGGTTAGGAATTAGATCCATATAAATGGGTAAATGGTCGCTGTAACCACCCTGATATTTCAAGCCAATATAGGTTCGAAAAGGCACAACCCCAACGAACCGTTCATCTTTTTCAAATAAAAAATCGGCCTTAAAAATTTTACCACCCTGGGGGGTGGCGTACACGCCATGCTGTTTGCTGAGCAATCCCTCCGACACAATCATCATATCAATAACCTCCCATGCTCCCTGAAATTTAAGGGTTCCCTCACCCCTTTCCACATATGGAAGGTGTAGATTGTACAGCCCAGCGGGCGTAAAGGGAGGAACCGGAGCAGTAGCTCCCAGCCCCTCAACCAAGGGTCGGCTATCGGCCGTATCGTTAAAGTCGCCCATAACAAGGATGCGGGCGTTGGGATAAAAAATTTTGATGGAATCAATCTTGTGCCTTACCAGCTCACCCGCAGCCATTCGGCCCGCCTCGGTAGCCAGCGCACCGCCATACTTGGATGGCCAGTGGTTGACAAACACATGGAGCGTATCCATTTGCCCAATAATGCCCCGCACATAGAGCACATCGCGGGTTGCCCTGTCGGTATTGGGGTAGGTTACCCTAAAAAAGCGCTCCTCCTCAACGGTAAACTGATCGGGCCGATAGATTAGCGCCACATCAATCCCTCTGGTATCGGGCGAACCCTTATGTACAATACGATAACCAAATTTGGACAGGGGGGTATGGCTGGTGATGCGCTCCATAACAAATCGGTTCTCAATTTCGCAAAATCCCACCAG
>CAZKPD010000087.1:0-4065 GCA_964554585.1 uncultured Rikenellaceae bacterium | reverse complement strand
TTCCCACTCCCCAACAGCAGTAATCACCTTATAGATATTGTTGACCTTTTCGGTCATCCGTTTCCAGGTCCAAAATCGAATGCCCTCAGGTGTAAACTCATCATCATTGGTAAGGCTGTCGTTAAAAGGATCGAACAGGTTCTCCACGTTGTAAAACATCACCCTAAACCGGTCTTGCGCCACCCCACGGGTACTTAAAGATGCTGCAAGCAGCACCATAACGGCTGTAAAAGCAAGGGATTGGTAAACGTTTTTAGAGCAAAGCATTACTATCGGTGTTGGCGCAATAGGGTATGCACCCCAAAGGTATTCCTTTTTACGATTCTCTTATTCCTCAGCTTCATCTTCTTCAACCCACTCGTAGGCACCCAAATCGGGGCCGCTATCAATTAGGCGGCTAACATTTCGCAGGTCTACCGGATAGAGCTGCGCTTCGGCGGGTGAACCCATACCAATGGCAGGGCTTTGAACCTGAAGGCGAAAATCGCGCTCAAGAGGGTTCTTAAATAGCGGATTTTCAAAGGAGATGTTCTCAAATTCGGAGAACAGCTGCTGCTTATCGGTTCGAACTAGGCAATCCTTAAAAAAGTAGCTCACTGGCTGATTGATGGGCATGCCGTAGTATGAAGTAACCACCTCAATCTCGTTGCTACGATTTCCATAGATTATCGAATTCTTAAAGGTGGCCTCCTGCAGCTCGCTTTCAGCTATCACATACCCATCACCCTCAGCATAGATGTAGTAGTTGGACAAAAGCACAGCCGGGCCCATTCGGTTGATGTATTGAGCCCAGTAGTTGGCCACGGTACAATGCGTAAAGCGGTAGCTGCCGCCCGACAAGGATAAACACATGCTACGGGCATTGGCAAAGAGGCAATTTCCGGCCTCGATACGTGCCCCGCGGGCATCAATGGAGGTGTAGCTGGTATTCTTAATCACCGAATTGGTAATGCTTAGGGTTTGGAACTCGGTGTTGGCGTAGGGCGAGATGTTTATTCCCGCAATGGGGTTGGCAATTATTGCCCAGTCAATGCTATTGCTGTGGCTGTTGGGCGTAAGCCATATCCCTCCCCACTGTCCGGGTTTATCTCGATAAAATTTCTCAAGCCTATCCCCCTCCATCAGCACGGGGTTATCGGCCGTACCCTTTACGGTGAGCTTGCCATCCACCAGCAACCACGACTGGTTATGAAAATGGAGCCTAACCCCCTGCTCAATGGTGAGCTCCACACCCGGGTAAACCCACAGGTAGCTGTAAATAAGGTAGGGCTTATCAGCCACAAAAGTGGTATTCGTCCGCAGGGTATCGGCATTCATCAGATGCACATCCTGCCCCCAGCTGACCAGCTTCACATCCTGAAAATTCCCATTGGTTTCGAACTGCACCGAGTCCATAACCAGTAAGGGAGCATTATCCTCATTGGGGTTAATGGTAACCTCGACAAACACAAAAAGGCTGTCGTTTTTGCGCAGCAGCACATCATGCGCCATGGGAGTGGGCCTGCCATCCACATTCATTCGGTAGGACGACCCCTCCCCGCCCCATAGCCGAATGGACGAAATGCTGATATCGGCACTGTTCCTGTTGTACACCTTAAAGCTGCGGGTGGCCGATCCGATGGAGGTAAAAACCGTGTCGAACACCAGGGTATCGGCGCTAAACTCAAGCTTAAACGACGGATTGGAAGATATGGGGTCGCGGTAACAACCCGATGTCCAAACGCTTAACAGCATGGCAAGGATGGGAATTATAGCCCTCTTCATCTGCCTATTTTTTGTTTTTCAAAGGTATAGATAGAACATCCATGCAATAGTCATTCGCGTGTGTGTTGAGGCTATTACCATGGATGTTTCATTACACCGATTATTTTTACAAAGGCACTGAGCCCGTTTTTCTATGCATAGAACACGCAAAGGTAAAAAAAATTGCCCGTTGAGTAGGCAAGTAACCATACTTCTATAAGTTTCGTATCGACAATACAAATCTCCCAATTGGTTAATTTGTGGTAATGGTATTGATACATCAAGTTTTTATAAAAATTTAAGAAATAATAATCAAGGGCTTAAAAGGCTTATCCTAAGTTTTGAATTACTACTTTTTAGTACTATTAAAAAACTAATTGGTTTGGGAGGGTATTGTATTGTTTTCTTTAATCTACTGGAACTCTTTCCTTTAAGAACTTCTTCAGCATACAAATGTGCAATGGCAGAACTATCCGATTGTAAAAAGGCTTTTATTCCAACGAAAAGTGAGTCCTTAGCATAAAGTCGTTCCTTTGGTATAAGTACCAATGTATCTTCTAATAGGTCCAAAATAACACCCTGACATTCTTTTTCTAAAATTTGGCTTAAAGAGTCTAAATGCCAAGTTTGCCGTATTATGCCCTGCTTCATAAGTTCTGGAAAGCATTTTATATCTAAAAAAGGGGAGTCTGAATTGTCTTGAGCCCTCAGAATATTACCCCAATACACAAAAATAATCAGCAATAAAAATTTCCTTAACATACACCAAACTATTTAAATATCAATCATTTAAAAAACCTGTAAAATATTTGGTACTATTTAATAAATTATTTGTTAGCTGGGCGGTGCAACCGCTGCCGAATGGGAAACTTGATGCTAAATTACCCAAACTTTTGGTTTTGCGCAATAGCCCCGTTCGGCTGAGGTTCCAGCCTCAGCCGTAGCTATCCTTCTTGGTTTCACCAAGAGGTTCGGTTGGTATAGATAGTCCGACTGTAATTCAACCGTCTCCAAACGGAGTTCACCTAACCTGAAATCCGGGATATCATTTTTCGTTTTATGGTTATCTATTTGCACCTCCTGTGGGGTTTACCCTGTTTCGGCAACTTAAATTCAACAGGTACGGTATACCTAATTTTAATGGGTTTACCCCTCTGCATAGCGGGTCTTTCAAACTTAATCAGCTTTGCAACTCTTAGTGCTTCATTGTTTAAATCTTTCCGCACGCCCCTGATTATTTTGTGGTTGTACGTGTTTCCTGTAGTGTCTATCCAAAACGAAATGTAAACACTTCCTACTATCGAATCAGTTGTATCTAATTCTGAATAGCACAAATTACTATCAATAAATTCTTTTAATTTCAACACATCATAATTTGGGTTATTTATTCCATTTTTGTCAATTTTATAATAAGGTGCTTGGTCAATGACCATGAAAGAAGAGATATCTTCTAAAGTATCAGTTTGTGAATACAACAATCCACTGATTGAAGTAAACAAAATAAATAAGCTTATTTTTACCATATTCTTAGGATTTGATATAGCCAATTAAATCTACTTGGATATGTTGGAGGCCCCCGCTGCCGCACGATTCTATCGTGTGGTTTTTGCGAAAGCAAAAACTTTACCTTGCCACAATTACTTCTTTTATTAAGCCTTCTTCTCCTCAAAGAACTTGATGCTAAGTTACCCAATCTTTTGGTGCGGTGCAATAGCGCAATATAAGGATATCCTGTAAAAACCTTAAAAAGATATAGCGGGTTTATAAGTACAAAGCACCGGAACTATTCGCCCCGGGCTTGTGTTATTCAAATTATATCTACATCGGAGTTCTGGATAAAGCTGCTATAATCAATGCCAAAACAAATAGTGTTATAAAAAAGCTAACATAAAATACTGAGTATACAGGCTTAATTCTACTCTTTACTTTAATTACCTTTCTTATTGTCTTGATTTTTTGCTTTGTAAGGCGACCAGATAACATGAAAATCAGTATTGGTGTTAATAATATTAGCATCCCCTTGACCATTGGCCCAAGAGGAAAACGTTTTTGTATTACCGCCCATAATAGTTCTTTATCAACAAACAGCACAAAAAATAATAAACACATGAAAGCCAATCCATCTGCGCTAGTTGAAAGATTTTTATGCCTTTTGCTGTAAATTCCTTTTACCAAAGAATAGTGCAATATCCATAAATAATACATTATTGATTCCTCCCGTATATATAAAGTCCTACATCACCAGCAATGTCAATAATACCCGTAACCCCCCGCTGCCGCACGATTCTATCGTGTGGTTTTTGCGAAAGCAAAAACTTTACC
>CAZKPD010000086.1:4543-10643 GCA_964554585.1 uncultured Rikenellaceae bacterium | reverse complement strand
AATGAACAACGCTAACTACTAACCAAAACGGTCAACCCCTGGCAGGGAAGGTCATTAGATTTGGGAACAAAGAAATCACACACCGTTTTTACTTTTCACGTTTCACGCACTCCGCACCTCGTAATCTGTTTTACTGCTAGGACGCAAATTCGCAAATCTGCAAATCTGCAAATCTGCAAATGAGAACAAAGCGTTGCCTTACACTTGCCGAAGGGAACATAGAACTCGAAACCCGTACCTCGCACCCCGTTTCACTCCCGACACACTTGTCGGGATCACGCTTCACATAGCTAATAGCTGCGTAGCAGCGTAACATTTGTTGAGAAAAGAAAACCCCCTTTCCTTCATGCCGCATAGCGGCGTAACAAAAGTGGCGGTGTTCTACTCGAGATTTGACTCCAAGTCAAGCCTTGAGTTATTAACGCATTTTTTAGTGTTATTAATTTCACATAGTAGATGCAACTCCTTAAAATATTTCATAACTTGCCATTGGCTCAACAAGGTTGAGCTATGATTTCTTATTACTCACCAAAAAATTAGTGCCTATGAAAAACAAAACATTTTTTTTATTGCTTCTGTTTTTAGCACCCGCCCTTTTGGGCTATGCGCAGGATTTTTGGATGCAGCTGGAAGTGCCGGAAAACTTTCATGGCCGTTCTATGGATACAAATTCCTTGGGTTGGTTATTTGTTGGTACCAGTGATGGGGTATATCGTTCAACAGAAAATGGTTTGAATCTAAATAAAATTGGACTTGAGAAAGTAGTACTTGGCTTAGTAATTGATTCACAAGACAATATTTTTGCGGGCTCAGGTCCAATTTATTTATCAACCGATAATGGTGAGCATTGGTCTGAAATAGATACACCTTCATACGTTACTTGTATTTACGTTAATGATAGTATAATAATATATGGCAATTGGACTGGAATCTACAAATCTTCGAATTTTGGTGAATCATGGGAGCAGGTTTTGGAAGCTGGACTTGGCCTTTGGGTAGCCAACGCCATAGTAGAAAATTCCGATGGTATTTTGTTCGCAGGGGTAACCGATTTTATGTACGGTGGAGGTGTTTACCGTTCAGTGGATGGCGGCGATACGTGGGAGTTTACCAATTTAATTGGTGAGTTTATTTGGGCGTTAGGCTTGAACTCGCAGGGTGCTATATTTGCCGGCAGCGTGGGCAATGGAAATGGCGTGTTCCGCTCATATAATAATGGAGACACATGGCAATGGGTAAAGAGCGATGTTTTTGTGGAAGCCATAGCCATCACCCCCAATGATGTTATTTACATCGGTTGCTCCAATGAGCATGGCTCGCAGGGCGGAGTGTTCCGCTCCGATAATCATGGGGAAACCTGGGTAATGATTAATACCGGGCTTAATAATCAGTGTGTATATGGGCTTAGCCTTGCCCCCGATGGCTACCTTTACGCCTACGGCAGAAACCATCTGCACCGTAGCGTTAATCCTGTCTTTGACGCTAATGCTGCTCCGATACAAGAAGCAGATGATTTGACGATTTTTCCAAACCCTTTTATTGACTTTTTGCATTTTCAATTTTTTACTGATAAGTATTTTGCGGAAGATTATTCTGTCAAAGTCTTTGACCCCCTTGGCAGGATGGTATTTAACCAAGAGTTGGGTGGTTTGCAGGCTGGTACACTCAACCTTTCATCACTTCCGCAGGGTTTGTACTACATTAGCGTTGAGATAAATGGGCAACGATATGCTAAACCCATAATAAAGTTTTAAGATAAACTTAAAACAATATCAGTCATTACGGGTCGGGATGCTCTGAACCAGCCCGGCTACTCAAAACTTACAGATAATAAAAAACCCCGCCGTTGCGAGGTGTGTTGTGGGAGCTACTGGATTCGAACCAGTGACCCCCTGCTTGTAAGGCAGGTGCTCTGAACCAGCTGAGCTAAGCTCCCAAAATTTGTGTTACGCTTTTCGTCTAAAGCGTTGCAAAAATAAGCGCATTTTTCAATTCTGCAAAACTTTTTCAGCAATTTATTTTTTAAATTAATGAATCGGCAACCGTAAATGTGCTCCCACCAATGAAAATGAGGTCGTTAGCATGAGCATTAGCTTTTGCTGCGCTTACTGCTTCCTTTACGGTAGGGTAGGCCGTTCCTTGCAACCCATGCGCTTTGGCATTTTTTGCCAGCTCATTCTGATCCATGGCCCTTGGGATTGATGCCTTGGTAAAGTAGTAGTACGCATTTTTGGGCAGGATAGACAATACCTTGTCAATGCTCTTATCGGATACCATGCCCAGTACAAAATGGAGCTGTTCGTAGCCTGTTAGGGCAATTTGCTCCACCACAAGCTCAATACCCTCCACATTATGTGCGGTATCGCAAATGGTAAGCGGATCTGTACCAATAATGTGCCAACGGCCCATTAGCCCAGTTGTTTGTGCGGCATTCGATAATCCGTTAAGGATATGCTCTTGGCTAATGCCAAACCCTTTTTCATTCAGCGTGTCAATAGCAGCCAATACGCCCGGAACATTCCTAGTTTGGTACTGGCCCAGTAAATCCAGCTGAAGGTTATTATAGACCGTAATCCCATTTTTGCGCACTAGCAAATGCTGCTTATGCTCCTCTGTAGGCTCTTTCTTAATCGCTTGATAAATTTTATCGGCAAACAGGATTGGCGCATTAAGCTCTAGGGCCTTGGTCCTAAATATCTCTTCTGTTTCGGGTTGGGTTTGCCCAATGATTATAGGGGTATCCTTTTTGATAATCCCGGCCTTTTCTGTGGCAATAAGCTGCAGCGTAGCGCCAAGCAAATCCGTATGGTCCAGTCCGATGTTGGTGATAATAGATACAATGGGAGAGATGATATTGGTTGAGTCCAGCCGTCCGCCCAAGCCGGTTTCAATCACTGCTACCTCCACATGTTGAGCGGAAAAATATTCGAAAGCCATGGCCACAGTCATCTCAAAGAATGAGGGTTTTATATCCTCAAATAGCTGCTTATGGTGGGCAGTAAACTGAACCACAAACTCTTCGGAAACGGGTTGTCCGTTCACCCTTATGCGCTCGGTAAAGCTCTTAATATGGGGTGATGTGTACAAACCCACCCTATAGCCCGCTTCCATAAGCACCGATGCCAGCATATGCGATGTGCTGCCCTTGCCGTTGGTGCCGGCCACATGGATGGTTTTGTAACGGGTGTGCGGATGGTTAAAATGCTTATCTAGGGCCAACGTATTGTCCAGATTGGCCTTATAGGCCATTTTACCCACCCGTTGGTACATGGGCAGCTGCGAGAAAAGGTAATCGAGCGTTTGCTGATAGTTCATGGTATTCTTAAAATCAACGGGACAATGTTAGCGATTTTTAGGGCAACTGCTTCCGGTTTTTATAAGATTGCTTTCCTTTTTTTAGGATTGGATAAATTGGGCTAAAACCACTAAACTTGCAGCATGGTGCGTAAGATTATCCATATGGATATGGATGCATTTTTTGCATCCATTGAGCAGCGCGATAACCCCGCATTGCGGGGTAAACCCATTGCTGTTGGATATGGTGGGCAGCGCGGAGTGGTAGCAGCTGCCAGCTACGAGGCGCGTAAGTTTGGCGTACACTCTGCCATGCCATCGGTGGTTGCCCTGCGAAAATGCCCCAATCTTATTTTTGTACCCCACCGATTTGAGGTGTACAAAAGTGTTTCGGCCACCGTTATGGACATCTTTCGAGAGTACACCCCATTGGTGGAGCCGCTTTCCATTGATGAGGCCTATCTGGATGTGACGCAAAGCTTACAGCTTATCCCCTCGGCCACACAGTTGGCTCGCGAGATTAAGGAGCGAATTTATCAAACCGTTGGACTCACCGCATCGGCAGGGGTGAGCATAAATAAGTTTTTAGCAAAAATTGCCTCCGATCAGCGTAAACCCGACGGGCTTTTTGTGATTAAACCCCACGAGGTTATCCCCTTTATTGACCAGCTACCCATTGAGAAATTTTTTGGGGTGGGGCCCCGAACAGCCGAAAAAATGCATAAGTTGGGAATCTTCTCAGGAAAAGACCTGCGGGGTATGGATCCCGACTTTCTTATTCGCCATTTTGGCAAACCCGGTAGCTTCTTTTATCAGGTGGCGCAGGGAATAGATGACCGTCCGGTTACACCGTACCGCGAGCGTAAGTCGGTGGGCATTGAGAACACCTATGCCGATGATTTTACCACTTTGGCACAGATGCAGGAGGCCCTTATGGAGCTGGAGGCAGGGCTGTGGGAGCGCGTTTTACGGCACGGCCGATTTGGGCGAACCCTGACGCTTAAGGTGAAGTTTAATGATTTTCAGATTATTACCCGATCTAAATCGTTGCTGCACCCCATATGCGATAGGGAAGAGCTGCATAGCCTTGCAGCAGAGCTGCTGCAGCTTGCCAACCCGCAAAAAGGGGTAAGGCTGTTGGGCATTACGGTATCCAATTTTGAGAGCGAAGAGAATTGCCCGGTACAGCTATCCCTAAATTTCGGTAGGCACAATGCCAATAATGCCTAGCTAGCTAATGGATTGCTCCACAAAAATCGGCGATATCCAAAGCTGAAATAGGTGATTTTTATGATTTTTTCCTTAGGTTTGTATATTGCTCTAAAGCACAGAATGAAGATATTTTGTTAACCCTAAGCCTTACTGTATGAAACAAAAAGTGATCATCCCGCTCATTTTACTATCGGTTCTTTTACTGGGATGCAAACCAAGCGCAACCCATAATCCCGATATCCTGCTTCAAGAGCATTATGCGCATGTGGACTTTTTGGCATCCGATTCGCTTATGGGCAGGCAACCCGGAACACCCTTTGACAGGGTAGCGGCCAAGTATATCAAGGATTACTTTGAGGGTAACGGTTTTCAGCTTTTGGGCCAAAATGGCTATCAGTTTTTTGAGTTTATCGATTTTCAAGAGATGGGCCAGAATAACTCACTAATGGTGAGCAAGAAGCAAAAACAGCTTAATCAGGATTTTTTGGTCTTGCCCTTCTCATCCTCCGATACGGTTTCGGGCCCTGTGGTATTTGTGGGCTATGGCCTTGATATGCATAACGATTCGCTTGAGTGGAATGACTATGAGCATGTGAACCTTAATGGAAAATGGGCTCTTATCCTTAGGGGCGATCCCATGTCCAATGCTGAGCCAAGCCCATTTGCGGGTATGGTATCCGACAGGCAAAAGGCGATGGTTGCCAAAGAGCATGGCGCCATGGGTGTTTTACTGGTATCAGGTGTACATTTTGATGCCAAGGATGAACTGCTAACCACCCGACAAAAAACTTTTTCTGTGGGCGTACCGGTAGTTCAAGTTTCTCGTGCCCTTGCCAATGAGATGCTTTCCGTTACCGGAAAAAGGATTGAAAATATAGAAAAAGAGATAGAACTGCAACAGAAACCCTTAAGCCTTAAAGTTGGGGGCAATGTGTGCGCTCGTACCTCAATCATCACCAAAAAGAGAAATACCCAGAACGTGGTTGCCCTCATTGAAGGAACTGATCCAAAGCTAAAGCATCAATATGTGGTTTTGGGAGCGCACTTTGACCATTTGGGAATGGGTGGCAAAGGAACATCGAGCCGTGTACCCGATACCGTGGCTGTGCATAATGGGGCCGACGATAACGCCTCGGGCGTTGCAGCCATGCTCGAAATTGGGCATAAACTGCTACACAAGAAATTGAAACGCAGCGTTTTGCTCATTGCCTTTTCTGCCGAGGAGATGGGCCTGTTGGGCTCCCAATTTTTTGTGAATAACCCATTGGTTCCGTTAGATTCAGTAGTAACTATGGTAAATTTGGATATGATGGGCAGGCTCAATCAGGAGCAATACCTGCAAGTGGGAGGGATAGGTACTATAAGGGGTGTGGATAGTTTGCTTAGGACTTTTAATGAGCCCTATGGGTTTACCTTAGCCCTTTCGCCTCAGGGATATGGCCCGTCGGATCATGCCAGCTTTTATGCACACAGTATTCCGGTACTCTTTTTTACTACCGGAGCCCATGCTGATTACCATACCCCCAACGATAAGATTGAATACATCAACTTTGAGGGGCTTACCAAAGCCTCGCACTACGTTTTTGATGTGGTA
>CAZKPD010000086.1:0-4533 GCA_964554585.1 uncultured Rikenellaceae bacterium | reverse complement strand
CCCATATTGCCAACCAATCCCAAAGACCCGTTTTTCAGGAATCGGGTCCCTCTGTACCGTCGTTTAGGCACAGGGATGAGCTTAAGGTTCGGTTGGGCATAATGCCCGATGTGAGCGGGGCTCACAATAATGGGCTACCGGTTTTGGCAGCGGGCGAAAATCAGCCTGCTGCTTTGGCCGGCATCCGTAAGGGTGACCTTATTGTGGGGATCAATGGGGGTAAGGTAAATAATATTCAGGACTATATGTTCTACCTTGCCAAATTGGAGGTGGGAGCAGTGGTGTCGGTGGAGCTGGTGCGCGACGGTAAATCCGTGGTAGTGTTGGTTCAGCTTTAAAAAAGGATTAAATCAGATAAATCGCTTAAAATATGAAACGAGTTTGGTTTTGGCTTATCGCCATAGCAATTACCCTGTTAGCTATTGTATTTCAACGTCAAACGGGACCAACCTATCCGCAAAAGGTGAGTTTTGAGGTAGATACCATTACTTCCGTGCTCAAGCTACCGCGCAGCGCGACTATTGATAAGGAGGTGCAGATAGCCATTCCTGCATTGCCCTGGGAGTACACAGCCAAAATGTTTCACCGCCCTTATCCGTCCGATGGTGAATGGACCGAGGAGCTGATGTGGCCCCAAGAAGATCAGTTTGTTACGATGCTACCCCCGGTGAGCCAAAGCGCTGCCAAGCTGGAGTACTACATAGAGATTGAAAGCTTTGCATCGGAGCAGAGCTTGCGGTTGCCTGAGCAACCGGTTGTAATCCGTTATAAAGGCCTTGTACCCGCTTGGGCGTTGGTTCCGCATATTGTCCTTATTTTCATGGCACTTATCTTTAGCAACCTAACCGGTGTGATGGCCCTGTTTGGCTACGACAGGTTTAAGCTGTGGGCAGTAATTACCCTCCTGTTTATACTGGTTGGAGGGCTTATTTTTGGGCCCATTGTTCAAAAGTTTGCTTTTGGTGAGCTTTGGACCGGGTTCCCCTATGGCAAAGACCTTACCGACAATAAAACCCTAATCATGTTTGTGGTCTGGTTGGGTGCAGTTCTGGTCAATTGGAAACGGCCCAATCGCACTGCCACCATTGTGGCAGCCATTGTAGCCATTGTAATCTATTGTATCCCCCATAGCCTTAGGGGGTCGGAGTTTAACTACGAAACGGGAGAGATTGTAACCGGACTGATCGCCGGACTTAAAATGCTCTTTTAGAGCCGATTAAGGCTGTAAGTTGAAATTGCTTACAATTCGTATTTCAATTCCCTTTCGTAAGGTGCGGAAGGGAATTTTTTTAGGCATCCGTGCAGCGTTTTGCCCCATACCCTCGTCATTGGTTCAGAAAATATGGCAACAGAAAAGTACATCAACATCCATCAGCCACTGATAGACCTTTGCTGCAAGGGCGATACCCGGGCACAGTTTGAGCTGTACCAGCTCTACAGCAAAGCCATGTACAACACCTGTTACCGTATTGTGGGCCATAGGGCCGAGGCCGAGGATGTGCTTCAGGAAGCGTTCTTTAAAGCGTTTAGCAGGATAAGCACCTACGAGAATAGGGTAAGCTTTGGCGCTTGGCTCAAGCGCATAGTGGTCAATACCTCATTGGATTACCTTAAAAAAGCCAAAGTAGAGCAGATACCGTTACAACATGCTTTGCATGCCACAGAGAATGAGGAGTATGACCCGGATTTTGTACCCCAATCGGTGGAGGAGTTGCTGTGGGCCATGGATCGGCTACCCCGGGGATACCAAACCGTTGTGAGCCTATACTACTTTGAGGAGTTTAGCCATGAGGAGATTGGAGAGCTGATGGGAATTAGCCCTTCCACCTCGCGCTCGCAGCTAACCAGAGCCAAGCAGCAGCTGTACAGGCTAATTAGAACAAAACAGGAAACGATAAATCATGGATAAGCTCACAGAATTTATTAGGGAGAATAGCGAGAGCCTCAACAACCAAACCCTTCCACAAGGGCATGAGCAGAGGTTTTTGGACAAGCTGAATACTCTACACGTTAGGCCAAAAACAGCCCTTTGGCGGGCAGCCGTCGCGGCAGCCATTGTGGGGTTTGCCATTACCGCAGGGCTTGGCGTAGTGCTGCATCGTGCGGGTATTTTACCCATGTCGGCAGAGCAAAGGGCTGCCACGCTGTTTCCCTTGGAGCTGGTAGAGGTTGACCAGTCGTACCGATACATGGTAAACCAAAAACGGCAGCAGGTGTGCGCTGTTCTGGCACAGAACACCCAATATCCCAAAGAGGATTTTGCGGCCCTCTTCAATGAGTTTGAGCAGGGGAATAGCGCCGTACTTGACGAGGTGAGCCAAAGCGGAAATACCGAAATGGCCAAGTATATTATTAGCCGCCACTATCAGGCACAGCTGGCCGTACTCGACGGATTGCTGACCGGTTTGGAGCAAAAGTAGAACACTAAAAACATACGTATATGAAAACCCGATTATTCCCTCAGCTGCTATCGCTTTTGATTTTTTTGGCCTTTGCAGGCCATGGCGAGAGCGCCCATGCCGTAAAGCTGGAAAGCAAAGCGCATAAAGTTTTTAACCTGTCCAAAACCTCAACCCTGCTCATTGACAATAGGAACGGGTTGGTAACCATCGAGAATTGGGATGAGAATCGGATCAGCATAGAGGTTCAGATTACCGTAGAGCACCCATCCATGCCCAAAGCCCAAACCATGCTAGAGGGTATTACCGTTTCGCTCTCCATGCAGGATGACCAGATAATGGGTATAACCCAAATAGATGAGAAGTTGATTAGGCAGCTTGGCAGTTCCGGGTTTGGTGCTTCAGCCGATGATATACAGATTGATTACCGCATAAAAATGCCCGTGTGGGTGGTCTCAAACCTTAAGCTAAGGTATGGCGATATGCATATTGATGAGCTGATTGCCCCCGTAGCTATTGATTTGAAGTATGGTAACCTTAAAGCCAATCGGATTATTGTTAAAAGTAAAGAACCCTTGGGCATGATTACGCTGAAATATGCCAATGCCACCATAAACGAGTTGGATTGGATGCGCTTTGAGGTAAAGTATGCCAATGTGGAGATTGAAAAGGTCACCGCACTGCTAATGACAAGCAAGTATTCCAACCTGACCGTTGATAAGGCCGGATCCATAGTGCTGGAAGCCAAGTACGACAATGTGAAAATTGGAGAGGTTCAGAACCTAGTGGCCACAAGTGGCTATACCACCTTTAAAATTGGTATGCTGGGCAAACAGATGGAGCTGGAAACCAAGTATGGCGACGTGCAGGTTGATAGGATAAGCCCAAATTTAGCCAAGCTGCATTTTGACGGCAGCTATGGTAGCCTTACCGCGCCAATTCCCCCATCCGTTTCGTACCAATTGGATGCCGAAGTTGACTACGGGAGTATTGGGTATAGCAAGCCGGCAACGGTTAGCCGCATAGAAGGAACCACAAAAACCAGGGTAAGCGGAGTGGTTGGCACCAACCCTAACCCGCAACCACAGGTGTTTGTTAGGGCAAAGTACAGCACGGTAAAGCTATAATCTTTTTCATATAGGGATAATTAGCGTTCGGCTATAGTTTCTTGATTTTTGCAGGGTTCTGTCTACAGTCAAAAACAGATGCGACTGTTATAAGGTCATCCTTTTTCCAATAGATAATCTTGTAATTGCTTTCAACTAGATATCTAAAGTCTTCAGGATATTTTGTTAGCAGTTCTTCTTTCGGACCAATTAAGTGATTTGATTTTAGAACAGTAACCCTCTCTAAAAAATTATCTTTCTGGCAATCTTTGGACTTGCAGTAAAGGAGTAGTAATCAAATATGTCTTTAAGTTGTCTTTCTGACAATTCTGACCACTCAATCCTTACTTCCATGATTTGACTTTATTCATTAGCTCTTGGTGGGAGATAACCCGACCAGCATCACAATCCCGTTTTGCCTGGTCAATCATTTCATGAAATTCGCTTAGCGGCATAGGTTTCAATTCCTTTTCGTGAGAAACTTTCTTCTCTTGCTTAATAAACAATTCCAGTTTTGTGATAAGGTTTTCATCACTAATCCGAAGGAATTCCTCGATTAAAACCAATTTTCTTGCTTGAATATCCATGCCATTGCTCCTTTTTACAAATATAAATCTTTTCTAAGGGAAAAGTATCGAATCGGCAATTTTTTCCTCCGTTCGGCAGCGGTTACACCGCTGCCGGGCTATCCTTATCGGCCGGGCCTGTCGAAAGCCGAGCGATGTTATTGCATATCTCCAACAGTTTGGGTAACTTAGCATCAAGTTCCTCATTCGGCAGCGGTTGTCCCGCCATCGGGTTATCTTTACCGGCTGTACCTCTTGGTGAAACCAAGAAGGATAGCTGCGACTGAGGCTGGAGCCTCAGCCGAACGGGGGTTACATTTTTTTAATCAACTTTTCTATTACGATTTCAAATGCTTCATCTTGATTATACTTGTCGTTTGGTCGTAGTAAACCAACGGTGTCGCCCCGCTACCGCACGAGTCTCTCGTGTGGTAACGAAGCAAAGAAAATAGCTATATTTGC
>CAZKPD010000085.1:0-10680 GCA_964554585.1 uncultured Rikenellaceae bacterium | reverse complement strand
CGAATAACGAATAACGAATAACGAATATCGAATAACGAATTACGGATAACGGATAACGGATAATGGATAACGGATAATGGATAACGGATAATGGATAACGGATAATGGATAGCGGATGACGGATAATGGATATCGAAGTAACAGAAAAGAGGAATGCGGACCAGGAGGCGAGATACGATTTTTCTTTGATGTTGCTTATCTTGTTAAGGATTATTTATTATATGATAAGATAATATAGCAATTCACCTGGTGAATAATATTTCTCAGCTTTAATCTGATACATGACAATCAGAAAAATTTTTTCTGAACAATCGCAAGGGAAAGATTATACCACATGAACCGAACCGAAAAAGTACATTTGCTTCATAAGCTGTTGATACAGAGTAAATATCCGGTGTCCATTTCCAGAATATTAGAGGAACTGAAATGTAGCGAAAAAACTTTTTTCCGCATACGAAGAAGGGTTGAAGAGCTCTACGGGGCAGAAATAGAATGTCTGGATGAGAAATACTACAGATACAAGGTTGATGATAATGAACCGCATCACTTCCCCGGTCTGTGGTTTTCCCATAAGGAGCTGGAAGCGTTAATCTGCTTTGATAAAGCACTCAACGATATCCATGCAGGCATTCTTAATGATATTATAGGACCGTTCAGAAAACGGCTTTTTAAGCTGCTTGATACCTATGACATTTCAGATCAGACATGGAACAACCGCATAAAATGTATTCCGCTTGCCCAACGGACGATAGATCCGCAAGTACTCAAGATCATAACCGATTCGGTTCTGAGAAATAAACGGTGTAAAATCATCTATAAAGCTTTGTCTTCAGATACCGAAGAAAAGCGGGATATCTCACCCCAGACACTGCTACGCTATAGGGACAATTGGTACATCGATGCCTGGTGCCATTCTCGCAATGCGCTTCGAACCTTTGCACTAAGTCGGATAATGGAAATAGAGCAGACAAATGAAGAGGCTAAAACTATAGACAACCAGGATCTTGAGCAGCACTATACCACCTCTTACGGCATTTTCAGCGGCAAAGCGATAGAAACTGCAATTATTCGTTTTAAAGGAATCGCAGGAAAGGAAGTCTCTCATGAGGAGTGGCATCCCCGACAGACACAGCAGTGGATTGACAGCGAGACCCTTCAGCTCTCAATCCCCTATTACGATGCCACCGAGCTTATAATGGATATACTCCGCTGGGGGGAGATGGCGGAGGTGATGGGACCTCCAGCACTACGGCAGAAAATGGAGACAATTTTTGAAAATTGTAAAAAAAGATATGACAGTCGCAAGAATTGAGAGTGGTAGAGATTATGTTATTGAAGGAGAGGGGTTAAGTTTGGATAGAAAAGGTAAATGCGAATGTGAAACCATTATTTGGAAAAGTGAGAATGTATCTTATTGTTTATTACAGGTATTAAATTACTTAGGATAAGGGAAAAAATGGACCAGCTATCACCAAGCGATCTTAAAAGTATTCTTCACTCGAAACGTGCTAATCTTTATTACCTTGAGCATTGTCGGGTTATGCAAAAAGATGGTCGTGTGCTATATCTTACCGAACAAAAGAAGGAAAACCTGTATTGGAATATTCCTATAGCCAATTCTACGGCCATATTACTGGGAACCGGGACATCTATTACACAGGCAGCAGTTCGGATGCTGGCATCTGCCGGTGTTTTATTTGGTTTTTGTGGTGGTGGCGGAACCCCTCTTTTTGCTGCAAATGAAATTGAATGGTTAACCCCTCAAAGTGAATATCGTCCTACAGAATATATGCAAAGTTGGATGTCATTCTGGTTTGATGAACAGAAGAGGCTCAAGGCTGCAAAACTGTTTCAGAAGTTTCGCCTTGAATACCTCCAGAAAATATGGGGTAATGACCGTGATTTAAGTAATGAAGGATTTAACATTGATGACTATGACATCCAGAAGACATTTAATAGTTTTGCAGAAAAGATTGACCAGGCTGCAGATGTAACCGAATTGCTTTTAACAGAAGCACAATTAACTAAAAATCTTTATAAGATTGCCGCAACCAGAACTCAAAACGGAAATTTTGTCAGAGATCATGAAAACCCGGACGATGCCAATGCATTTCTCAGTCATGGCAATTATCTCGCATATGGTTTGGCAGCTACAACACTCTGGGTTTTAGGTATACCACATGGTTTTGCTGTTTTACATGGAAAAACAAGGCGTGGAGCGCTTGTATTCGATGTTGCCGATCTTGTTAAGGATTCTTTAGTTTTGCCCTGGTCTTTTATATGTGCCAAGGAACATGCAACAGAACAGGAGTTCCGTCAGCAATGTTTGCAAAAGTTTACCCAGCATAGCGCGCTGGATTTCATGTTTGACTGTGTTAAAAGGATCTGTTTAGAGATCGGCGGAATGCAAAATAAGGATAGCATGACAAAATGATAGTTACTTTTGTGTCAGAATGTGAAAAAAAGGCAATCAATAAAACCTGTCGGGTTCTGGATGCTTTTGCCAATCGGCTGGGGAGTCGAACGTGGCAAACAGTTATTACGAATGAAGGATTAGAGGCAGTAAAAAAGCTTCTGCGGTCAACTGCATCAAAAAATACCGCTGTAGCCTGCCATTGGATACGAAGCCGGAGTAGAAGTGAGCTTTTATGGATTGTGGGAAACCGGAAAAAGTTTAATAAACAGGGCTTTGTCCCGGTTAATTTTACGGAACAGGAATTTAGACAATACATGGATAAAAATCAATGGCAAACATTAGATATAATTCTATATGCCGTTGCTATTTCTGCGCTATTTCATGATTTTGGAAAAGCAATGGAGTTATTCCAGCTAAAAATTGATCCTCAAGAAAACTCATTAGGTTTTGAACCTTTTAGGCATGAGTGGATATCACTTAGATTGTTTCAGGCCTTTGTGAAAAACAAGTCTGATGAAGAATGGCTGAATGCTCTTTGTTTGGTTGAGCGAGACCAGGATATTTTTTGTTTCAAAGATGGATTGGATGGAGGTGTTCAGGACAATCATCCAATTCAAAATTTGAGTCCTTTTGCCCAACTTGTCGGATGGTTAATTTTAACACATCATAAATTACCAGTTTATCCCAAATGGAAAGATGGTGAACATTCACCACCAAATTTTGAACATATATCTGACTGGTTTAATAATAACTTCAATGCTATCTGGAATTCACATAATTGCAATGATCCTGACCACCTGAACAGAGTTAAGCAGAACTGGAAATTTAATAAACATGGTCTTCCTCATAAAAGTAATCTGTGGCGTTCCAAAGTTTGTTTGCTGGCCTCGGAAGCCAAGGTTAAGTTGAATTTGAAACGACATGATATAAACGATTGGCTAAATGGTCAACTTTTTACAGTTCATATTTCCCGTCTTTGTTTAATGCTCGCAGATCATTACTACTCAGCACAAAGCAAAGTATCAACAGAGTGGCGCAGTCCTGATTATAATGTCTGGGCAAATACCTTTAATCACCGCTTGCATCAACAGCTTGATGAGCATTTACTAGGTGTGTCACATCATGGCGAAAAAGTCGTTAAAGCGTTAGTGAAATTAAACTCAAGCCTTGAAGGTTTGGATAAAAAAGATGCATTGTCAAAAAATGTAGAAAAGAAATATAAAGAGAAATTTGGCTGGCAGGATGAGGCGATAAAATGTAGTGAAAGTTTAGCAAAGTCAACTGTTGAAAAGGGTTTTTTCGGTATAAATATGGCCTCAACCGGAATGGGCAAAACTTTGGCAAATGCCAAAATAATGTACACTCTTGGAAGCGGAACAGGCAGGAGAAGGTTTAGTGTGGCACTGGGATTACGAACTTTGACCTTGCAAACAGGACGAGAATATAGATCTAAATGTGAACTTAATGAAGAAGAACTTGCTGTTGTTGTAGGGAGTGCAGCGGTTAAGGCGTTGTTTAATAATGAACAGAATAACCAACAAACTTCTGAAGAAACCGGGAGTGAATCCGGTGAAATTCTGATAGATCCTGATTTAACAGTCGACTATAGAGGATGTATCTCAAAACATAGTTTATCTGAATGGACTGGTCAGGAAAAGGGCCTTGAACAACTCATTAATGCACCTGTACTTGTCTGTACAATTGATCATTTGATTCCAGCAACTGAAGGAACTAAGGGCGGTAAACAAATCGCACCAATGCTGCGGCTTTTTACTTCTGATCTGGTGCTGGATGAGCCTGATGATTTCGGATTGGAAGATTTGCCGGCTTTATGTCGCCTGGTTCATTGGGCCGGGCTGCTAGGCAGCAGAGTTTTATTATCCACGGCGACTATGCCACCGGCTTTGACCTGTGCTTTATTTCTGGCATATCAGAACGGTTGGAAAGAATACGCTAAAGCTAATGTACCAGAATGGAATGATGAAATATGCTGCGCCTGGTTTGATGAATTTGAGAGCGTAGCGGATGTTTATAGCAATATTGAGCAATTTAAGGGTGCTCACGAAAGTTTTGTAAAAAAACGAGTTAAAAAACTTACCAGTGTAGAAGCAAAGCGAAAAGGGTTCATTGTAAAGTTAAATAAAACAGAGCCAGAATCTATTACTTGTTGCATGGCTAAAAATATACAGAAAAATATAGTTAACCTGCACCAGGACCATCACCAATGCAATAACAACAATAAAATATCAATTGGGATTGTCCGCATGGCAAATATTGATCCGCTGGTGGCTGTGAGCAGAGAGCTTTTATCGCTTGATGTACCAGAAGACGATACTGCAATTCATTATTGTGTTTATCACAGCAGGTATCCATTGGCGATTCGTTCACATTTGGAAAATATACTGGATAAAGTATTGAAGAGAAAAGACCCGGAAGATATTTGGCAACAACCAGAAATAATGGAGAAAATCAAAAATAGTTCTGAAAAAAACCATATCTTTGTGGTTATAGCCTCACCAGTTGCTGAAGTTGGAAGAGATCATGATTATGACTGGGCTATTATCGAACCAAGCTCTATGCGGTCGATTATTCAACTGGCAGGTCGGGTACTAAGACATCGTCCCCAAGTCCCCACTAAACCAAACATCATACTTTTAAATAAAAATTATAAAGCGCTGGCTGGGAAAGATTGTTGTTTTGTCAAACCAGGTTTTGAGATTTCTGAGTTAAAGAGACTCGGTTCACATGATCTACTGGAGATATTAGATGTTGAACAATTTGAAACGATTAATGCCGTACCAAGAATCACCGGTATCGGAAATGAAGAGCTCAAAAACAAATGCTGGAGTAATTTGGTAGAGTTAGAGCACAAGGCGTTAACAATCCAGTTGTTTTTAGGTAGGAAACCTGCCAATGTATGGTGGAAACATACCCCACAGTGGTGTGGCGAAGTACAACGTCAACAGCAGTTCCGTAAATCACAACCAGATGAAGCTTACTACCTTGTTATTGATGATAAAAACAGTAAGCCAAAATGGAGATGGAAAAATGAGCATGTATATCCACACATACTTGGTGAATTAGCAGGTGTTTCTATAGAAAGTATTGTTTTAGATGATTATGGAAAAGGAAATGATTTCTGGTTTAAACTTGATGCAGGAGAAATATATATGAAGTTAGCTGAAGAGTTAAAAATTGAAAACTTGTCTGAAGTTAGCACGCGGTTTGGTGAACTAAGGCTGGTTGAGTATGAAAATATTCAACAGGAGTATAAATACCATCCAAACCTTGGTGTGTTTAGGGAAATAGGAGCAGGAATATGAGTGAACAAAGGAATGAATGTCAAACTTGGGAAGATGTGATTGTCTCTTTTTTTCAAAGTAAAATCGAAAAAGAAGAAGTGGAGTATCTAAAAATAAAAATAAAGGAGGTTTCTGAGCTTTTTAGAAAAAATGACTATTTTGACGATAATGAAATAGAAAGTTTCTTCGATCCTAAAAAAAATAAAAAAGATGTAACACAATCACAGTTGGAATTTCTGCGTTTTAAATATAAGCAGATATTAGCTCTTAATGACAAAGTGGGTAAGTGTGACTTGCTAGTATCAGAAGATGCATACTGTCAAAAATGCATCGAGTTAGCACAAAAATATGACCCCCATAACTGGATTAGCAAGGCATCTCAGGATGCTTCAAGTGTTAGTTTTGCCACGCATGTTATCAAACTTACTCATTCAAAAATTGATAGTTCATCGATATATGACCAGATTGATTCGGAAAAATGTGACATTTTAACCACTTCGAGTTTAAAAGAGATTATTGTCGATGGAGCTGTTGCAGGAAATCAGTTTGCACCAATTTTCCAGTTTTTTGAGTTAGAGTTAGAAGGCAAGAAGTTAGAAAGCGTTTTTAAAGATGAATCAAATACTGTACTTAATCAATTTACGAAATTGTCGAATGATTTAGCGTTATGGAACAACGGGTTTAAAAAGGCGCTTTCATTTGATAAGTTAAGTAGCCATTTTTTAGCCAAACAAATTTACTATCCAATTTCCCTGGCTAATATTCTGTCTGTACAGGCTTATCATTTACTTTGTAATATACCGTCATCGTCTTTAGCGCATGCAATTTTTCTAACAGTAAGTAAGGATATAGAAAAAAAAAGAAAAGAACAACGGAACAAAAACAAATATTCCGAGTTTCCCATAATTTCATACCCTCGGAAAGCCAGCATTAAAGTAACTGCATCTAATCATAGCAATGCATCTCAGTTAAATGGCAAAAGAGGTGGCAGATTATATTTGTTTTCAACGCAACCACCAACATGGGAAAATCAAATAAATCCCCCTACAAATAGCAGATCATTTTTTCAAGCAAACATATATTCATCCAGAGTCAAAGAGACTGTAGATTATTTAAGGGCGTTTTTGCTCAGGTTCCAAAGAATTGACTTAAGCATTAAGGACCCGCAAAAGAAAAAGTGGATCGATAGCTGGGTAATTCAGATCATTGATGAGATTATGGTCTATGCTATATCAATTCACAATTTACCTGCTGGATGGACACGAGGTGAAGATGTCAAACTTAAACCGGCATATAAATTTTTCTTAGATCCATATCGTCAGGATGAACAGTTTCAAAAAGCACGCCAGGAGATAAATTGGCAAAACGTTATTTGTAAAGACTTTGCTAACTGGCTTAACGGAATTTTAAAAGGAAAAAAGAAACTGTTTACTCCACAACCAGAGCATACTCGGATGTGGATGAAGTTGATGGAAAAAGAGTTAATGGAACATTCACAAGCCATTGAATGGGATATCAAAGAGCAAAAAAGGAAGGAACAGGCATGAGTCAATTTATTCTTATTGAGCACATTAAAGTACAGAATGCCAATGCTATTGCTGGATTTACCTGGGGATTTCCGGCTATTACCCACTTCTTAGGATTTGTTCATAACTTGTCTCGTAAGCTTGTTTCTGTACCGAATTATCAGAATATAACCTTATCTGGATGTGCGGTCATTGCACATGAGCACAAGGTTCATACGTATGGTTCTTATGAACAAATGTTTACCCAAAGCCGTAACCCACCATATTTGCCATCACATAAAAAGCATGCTACACCTCCAGTTATTGAAGAAGGTAAAATGAATATGACGGTTTCTTTATTGATTGGATATAAAGGTAATATTGGTAATCTTGCAGAAAGCTTTAAATTATGGTTAATAAATTCTTGTCACTTACAACGTTTAGCTGGAGGGACCATTCTTGAAATTGCAAATATCAGTTTTTATAGTCCGGAAGACAACCGTGATGTCAGATTGATAACAAGAAGGTTATTGCCAGGTTTTGTTTTATTGGATCGTTCTGAATATCTTCAAGAGCATTATCAGAAGTTGGCCAAAGAAAATCCTGATGACGAATTACTTGATGCCTGGTTGGACTTTTCAGCATTAAAACAAAAAGCACGGCCTAAATCAGATTTAATTTCAAAATATCTTCACCAACTCATTGAAAAGGAACCGGAAAACACACAATTCATTCAATTATCAGACATATGGCATAATCATCTCCAGAAACCTTACCATGAAAATGAAATACCGAAAGAGATACTGGCATTTTTTGATCAACTTGAGAATAATGCTGAGAATAAAAAGTTAATGAATCAGTGGAAGAATTATTGCGAACCTGACGACAACACAGATGCCGACTGGCAATATATCAATAAACCTCAGATGGGTTATTTAGTCCCCATAATGACAGGATATAAAGCAATTTCAAGAGTTTATAAAAATGAGGAGGTTAATAATACCCGTGATAATGAAACAGATGTCTGTTTTGTGGAGGCGGCACATTCCATAGGTGAATGGCAGAGTGCCCATCATCTAAAAACCCCTGAACAGTTAAAGAAAAGTTTATGGTATTACCACTATGAAGAAAACTGGTACTTGTGCAGACAGGGTATTAGCCTGAAATCTGAACGGGACGAGGATTCTGACAGCATAGAATATAACACTGAAAATTTTTACAGTTAAACCAATAATATTAAAACAAATTTAGGAGGAACAAATGGCTATTAAATTACCTGAAGTACTTTCTTATGAACGAAAACTGGAAGCTTCTGACGCCCTGATGTTTGCAGGCAATTGGGGGAAAGACCCTGGCGAAAATACAGACTGGTCTCCTATTGCGGTAAATCCCAGAAAAAACCGAGGAACAAAAAGTTCATATGGACATAGAAATAAAACAAAAGAGCTTGCGGAAGCTAACGTTGTTGAAGGAGATGATGCCTCCTTGCCACATGATAAAGATACTCTTAAGGTGAGCTTTAGCCTTAGAATTATCGGCAATATCGGCAAACCATTTGCGTGCGATAATCCTGATTTTGAAAAAGCTATTGTTAAAAAAATTAAGGAATTCAAAGATGGTAAAAATGGTTTGGAAGATTTGGCATTTCGCTACGCATACAACATTGCCAATGGTCGCTTTCTCTGGCGTAATCGGGTTTGTGCAGACAAAATTTTAATTAAAGTACAAAATGATCAAAATGAGAGCATTACTTTTAATGGGTATGATTTTTCGTTGAATGACTTTGAAGAAGAAAAGGATAATGCAGACTTGAAAAAATTAAAAGAGATTATTTATAAAGGCCTGAGCGGTGAGGGCAACACATTTTCTTTTATTAAAGTTGATGCTTATGTCAAATTAGGTAATGGGCAGCACGTTTTTCCATCTCAAGAAATGAATATGAATGAGAAAAAGAAGGTGTTGTTCAAATTGGTTGTAGATGGTAAAGATTGTGGCGCGATTCATAACGTTAAAATTGGTAATGCCATAAGATCCATTGATAATTGGTATAACAATGCGGAATTTCCAATTGCTGTTGAACCATATGGGTCTGTTACACAGATGGGACAGGCTTATAGAAAAACACAAAAAGAAGGTGACTTATATTCCCTAATGCTCGATTGGGTAAATGAAAATACTGTGTCCGCCAATGACAAAAATTTTATTGTTGCGAACCTTATTCGTGGCGGTGTTTTTGGCGGTAAAAGCGACCAATAAAGGGGGAAGCAGTATGCTTATGAAATTGTATAGAGAAATTATCTTTAGGCCACAGCCAGAAATTTCACTCGGCTTCCTTTGGGGAAAAGTATTTCAGCAGATACATATAGGCTTGGTAGAAATGAAGGATTCTAATGGAAATGTGCCTATTGGCATTAGTTTTCCGGAATATCTTTCAGAAGATGGTCCATTAGGAAGGAAACTTCGCATGTTCACAACTTCTAAAGAAGTTTTTACCGTTTTCGATGTTGATACCAGACTCAAGAGGTTAGCAGATTATGTACATTTGACCGGAATTCGCGATGTACCTGAAAACATCAGGTCTTTCTGCCGTTTTAAGCGTCAACAGACAAAGACCAATGTTGAACGTTTGGCCAGACGGAGAGCGAAGCGACATGGTATAAGTATCGAAAAGGCCATTTCGGAACTGAAGGGTTTTGAGGATAAGCAGGTAAAAACACCTTTTATTAACATGGAAAGCCTTAGTAGCAAAAGAAGATTCCGCTTGTTTATTATCAAAGAGATTTGCGATAATCCTGCGTATGAAGGTTACAGTACTTATGGTTTGAGCCAGGTATCAACCGTACCGGAATTTTGACCCTTTTTTTTTCTGCCTTTTAAAATTGCATAAATATCAATGAGTTAGAGAGGCAAAGAAAAACATTGGTTTTTTTGATACTTTTCGGCTAAGCCGTTAATATGTAACGTGTAGGACTAATTCAAGCTGGGTTAACTGCCGCGCAGGCAGCTTAGAAAATAGAGCTTTTTCGTAGCGTACTTTGCGCAATGTTAACTGCCGCGCAGGCAGCTTAGAAAACAGAATTTTTTCCATTGTTTCCACAGTAAGCGTTAACTGCCGCGCAGGCAGCTTAGAAATGTCTTCCTCTGTGTATTTTTCTTTAGGATCTGTTAACTGCCGCGCAGGCAGCTTAGAAATTGGTAACGCAAGAAAGTATCTTATAATGCCTGTTAACTGCCGCGCAGGCAGCTTAGAAAAACAATAGTAACTTGTTCTATGATAGATGTTTGTTAACTGCCGCGCAGGCAGCTTAGAAATAAAAAGTGGGTTTGTCACAACTATGACATACGTTAACTGCCGCGCAGGCAGCTTAGAAAATAACATTCCAGAGCGCTTTTACTACATCGACGTTAACTGCCGCGCAGGCAGCTTAGAAAGCGGGCTTTAGTTGTGTTCACACCG
>CAZKPD010000084.1:0-10902 GCA_964554585.1 uncultured Rikenellaceae bacterium | reverse complement strand
AGATTGCACTTCAATCCGCTTTGGAAAAATTATCCGTTGGTATGTCGGCTGCAGGATTTTATACCTGGACCATGGATTTAGAGTCAAATTTGCTTATCGATTACAATGAGCTGTTGGCCTCTTTGGGCTATGCGCCAACTGATTTACCCACCACTGATAAAGAGTTTGAGCGGCTTATCCATCCGGACGATATGGCCAAGAGAAGGACCAGCCTAGCCGACTATTTGGACGGAGTTGCAGATGTGTATCGTTGCGAGTACCGAATCAAGAACATTGCGGGTGGCTACGATTGGTTATATAGTTACGGTAGATTTACCCGCCATGAAGAGCTGTTTGGAGTAAAAAAGTTGATCGGAGTAGCTTTTAATATTACCAAACGCAAGCAGGACGAGGAGAAGCTTTACCGCAAAAACCAAGAGCTGATTACGGCAAACAATGAAAAGGATAAGTTCTTCTCCATTATTGCACACGATCTCAGAGGACCATTCCAGGGTTTTATAGGATTAACAGAGCTGATGGCTGAGAATTTTGCCATTCTTTCGGCAGCTGATGCCAAAGAGATAACCCAAGCGCTTCAATCTACTGCAAAGAACCTGTACGAGCTGTTAGAGAATCTGCTAAACTGGGCATTGATAAAGCGCGGGCATAAGCGATTTGCGCCGGGAAAGGTGTATTTGAACGGTCTAGTACAATCCGTTTCCGATATATTTATTTCCCAGCTAAAAACAAAAAACATTACGCTGGTTAATCGGCTTACCGATGATGCTGTTGCATTGGCCGATGAGGAATCGTTGAGAACCGTATTGCGAAATTTGCTATCTAACGCCATTAAGTTTACTCCAAAGCAGGGTAAAGTAGAGATATCCTGCTCAAGGGAGGATGATGGGTTTCTGCTGGTATCCATTAAGGATACAGGCATTGGAATGCCTCCCGAAATACTGGAGAACCTATTTTCAATCAATAAAAAGGTGTCGAGGCATGGCACCGATAATGAGCCCAGTACAGGGCTGGGACTTATCCTATGCAAGGAACTGATTGAGAAGCATGGCGGAAAAATTTGGGGCGAAAGCGTAGAAGGCAATGGAAGTACCCTGTTTTTCACTATACCTTCACTGCATTAGATGCTACCCTTTTTCATTGAGGATTTAAGAAAAAAGCTTGCAACTTTTTGGGTTTGCAAGCTTTTGGGCTATTTCTTTCTGAAAAAGATCTGCATGGGAACACCCTGAAAGTTGAAACGCTCCCTTAGCTTGTTTTCAATATACCTTCTGTACGGATCCCTAATATACTGTGGGAGATTACAGAAAAAAGCAAAGGAAGGGGAGTAAGTAGGTAGCTGAGTGGCATACTTAATTTTTATATACTTCCCTTTGTATGCGGGAGGAGGGAAAGCATCAACCACCTCTTGGGTAAACTCATTGAGTACAGAGGTGGAGATACGTTGCATTCGGTTTTTATAAACCTGCATAGTCTCCTCAAGGATCTTATGGATTCGCTGTTTGGTAAGAGCCGATCCGAATACGATGGGAACATCGTTAAAAGGGGCAATCCGTTTCTTAATGGCCTCAGTATATTCGGCCACGGTTTTATGATCCTTTTCAACCAGATCCCATTTGTTTACTACAAGTACCACCCCCTTACGGTTGCGAATAATGAGGTTGAAGATGTGCAAATCTTGCTGTTCAATCCCTAGGGTAGCATCAATCATAAGGATGCATACATCGGAACTTTCGATGGCGCGAATGGAGCGAAGGACGGAGTAAAATTCCAAATCCTCAGTTACCTTACCTTTCTTTCGGAGTCCGGCAGTATCTACAATAATAAAATCGTGTCCAAACAGGTTGTAACGGGTATGTACAGAATCTCTGGTAGTACCTGCAATTGGAGTAACGATGTTTCGCTCCTGCCCGATAAGGGCATTCACCAGTGACGATTTTCCCACATTGGGTCGACCGACAATGGTAATGTGAGGCAGATGCTCCTCCTCTGCGGGTTCGGTTTCTTTTTCAAAACTTTTTACCAACTCGTCTAGCAAATCCCCGGTTCCGCTTCCGCTAATGGATGAGATGCTGATGGGTTCGCCCAATCCTAGGTTGTAAAACTCGTATACATCGTGTACCCGTTTGTGGCTGTCCACCTTGTTTACAGCCAAAATCACCTTTTTTTCTGTTCGCCTGAGCATATGGGCTACCTCAATATCCAAGTCGGTAATGCCCGAAATTACATCCACTAAAAAGAGGATAACGTCAGCTTCCTCAACGGCAATGGTAACCTGCTTACGAATCTCATCCTCAAAAATATCGTCAGAGTTGGTAACCCAACCTCCGGTATCAATAACGGAGAATTCAATGCCGTTCCAGTCCGATTTGCCGTAAATTCTATCGCGAGTTACACCCGAAACCTCATCAACAATGGCCTTTCGTTGGCCTATCAGTCGGTTAAAGAGGGTAGATTTGCCCACATTGGGTCTTCCTACTATTGCAACTATATTTCCCATGGTAAAAAAAGTATCCTTTTATTCCTTCTATTGGCTATTGGATATAGCCAAAACGTTTTAGCTTGCTCTCATCGTCTCTCCAGTTGGGGTCAACCTTAACGAACATTTCTAGGAAAACCTTTTTATCTAAAAAGGCTTCCAGCTCTTTTCGGGCCTCGGTGCCCACCTTTTTGAGGTTGCTGCCTTGGTGTCCGATAACAATTCCCTTTTGCGATTCTCTGTTGACGTAAAGCACTGCTTTAATGCGATCGATATTCGCCTCTTCCATGTACTGTTCAATCTCCACTTCTATAGAGTAAGGGATTTCCTTTTCGTAAGTGGTTAGCACCTTTTCGCGGATAATCTCCGATGCAAAAAAACGTAAGGTTCTATTGGTTAGTGTCTCTTTATCAAAATATGCAGGCCCTTCGGGTAGATTTGCCAGAATGGCCGAGAAGATTGTGTCCGTATTAAAACCGTGGAGCGCCGATGCCGGAATTACTGCTGTAGCAGTGAGCAGCTTGTTCCATTGCTCAACCTTATGCTCCAGTACGGTTTGATTGACTAGGTCAATCTTGTTGATAATAACAATAATGGGTGTTTTTTGGTCTCGAAGGATGGAAAGGAACTCCTCGTTTTTGTCGGGTTGCTCTTGGGTGTCGGTAACGTAGAGGATCACATCCGAATCTTCCAGCGCCGAAAGCGCTGCTTTCATCATATGCTCTTGCAGCTTGTACGATGGCTTTAGTACCCCAGGTGTATCGGAATAGACAATCTGAAAATCGTCGCTATTCACTATACCCATAATCCGATGCCGTGTGGTTTGTGCTTTACTGGTAATTATAGATAAGCGCTCGCCAACCAATGCATTCATTAGTGTTGACTTTCCCACATTGGGATTCCCAATGATATTGACAAAGCCCGATTTGTGTGCCATGTGAACCTGTTTTAGAGTTTGTGTATGGCCAACAATTAAAACCGATTCATTTTGAGCATATTGACCTCTTTCTCGGTTAAGAAACGCCATTTGCCCCGAGGCAAGTTTTTCTTGGTCAACCCTGCAAAATATACCCTGTCAAGCTTGTACACTCGGTAGCCAAATTTTTCGAAAATGCGGCGTACAATCCGGTTTTGACCCGAGTGAATTTCAATCCCTATGGTGGCCTTGTCGTTCACATCTACATACTCAATGGCATCGGCAGCAACTATCTCTCCATCAATATCTACTCCGGCCCGGATGGCATTCATGTCGGCCAACGATACGTTACGGTCAAGGCGAACCTCGTATATCTTCCGATTCATAAAACTGGGGTGGGTAAGACGCTTGGTCATCTCGCCATCATTGGTAAAAAGGAGCAAACCGGAGCTGTTTCGGTCGAGCCTTCCCACCGGGTAAACCCTTTGTTCACAAGCACCGGCAATAAGCTCCATTACCGTATTGGTAGCATGCGGATCGTCAACAGTGGTCACGTAATCTTTGGGTTTGTTGAGTAGGATATAAACCTTTTTCTCAGGATCTAAACGTTTGCCTTTATAGCTAACCTTGTCGGTTAGCTTCACTTTGCTACCCAGTTCTGTTACCACTATATCGTTGACTGTGATATGCCCTTTGGCAATATACTCATCTGCTTCGCGACGGCTGCAAATGCCCGAATTGGCAATGTATTTATTAAGCCTGATGAGCCCATCCTTATCGGTTTTGAGTTTAGCATCAAATTCGGTGGCTGGTTTACGCTCGGGGCGCTTTTCGAAAGTTTTCTTTTCTGTAAACTTTACAACTTTTTCCTCAGGTTTTACGGTCGGTTTTCTTCCAAACTTCTCTTCGTAATAATTCGATGAGGTTTCTTTCTCTGTGCGTTTTTCTGGTCGTGAGGGTTTTGTGTAACGCGGGGTGCTTTTCTCACGCTCTGGCTGATCCTCACGGCTTCCCCATGTACGGGGCTTGTAAGTAGGCGCATCCGTTTTTCTGGGTCTGTCATCGCCCCTAGTACGTTTTTTACTATCGCTTCGCTGTTCATAGCTCCGCTTCTCTTCGTACCTGTCCTCTCTAAATGGTTTCTGTTTTTTCTCTTCAAAATCCTCCTTGGAGGGTCGTTGTGCTGTGCGGGGCTTATAAACTCTAGCCTCCGACTGGTTGTCGGGTTTACTTCCCCTCACGGGTTTCTTCCCGAATCTCTTGTTGTCTGTCATGAATTTTTTTTAATCGATGTGTGTTGCGTATGGTAATACGCTTAAAACTAATGGGCTGCAAAGATACGTTTAATTTATGAAGGTTGTGTAGATGAAGGGTAATAAATGTTTGATTTAGAGATAAAAAAACCTGCAGGGTTAGCTGCAGGTTTTTATAAATTATAGCAGTGAACTTATTATTTGGTTGTAGCAACCGCTTTTTTAAGTCCTCTCTGCTGTAAATCGTAAGCAATGGGAGATGAAATAAATAAGGATGAAAGAGTACCTACGATTATACCAATGATAAGACCAAATACGAAACCGCGAATGCTGTCGCCACCAAAGAAGAAGATGGGCACTAGCACGATAAGTGTACTAAATGAGGTGGAGAAAGTACGGCTTAGGGTGTCGTTTATAGCATTGTTCATATTGATTTTTAGGTCACGTTTTGGGTACAACTTCTGGTACTCGCGAACCCGGTCAAAAACTACCACGGTGTTATTAATAGAGTAACCAATAATGGTAAGCACCGCCGCAATAAATGCTTGGTCAACCTCAAGGGCAAAAGGCACTCTGTTGTAGAACAATGAGAATACTCCAATAACCCATAGGGCATCATGCGCTAGTGCTAAAATTGCACTGGTACTGTATGCCCAGTTTTTAAATCGAACAAGGATATAGAGGAAGATGGCAATTAGCGCAAGGATAACCGCAATTACCGATTGTTTGCGCAGGTCGTACGCAATAGTGGGGCCCACTTTCATACTGCTCAGCTTATAATCCTCAGTAAAGTCTTCTAAGGATGTATTTTCGGGTAAGTAGTTGGCTAACCCAATGTGGAGCAAAGAATCGACCTGATTGTCAACATTTGGACTATTATCGTCAATGAGATATTTGGTAGTAATCTTAACCTGGTTGGAGGTACCAAAGGTTTTCACTTCAGGAGTTTCGCCAAGCACTTCCCTCAGGTCAGATGCAATATCTACCGTCGAAACCTCTTGATTGAAACGAACTACATAGGTTCGACCTCCGGCAAAGTCAACGCCAGGGTTAAGTCCTCTAATGGCCAATGATGATATAATCAGAGTAATGGCAACAATAAAGACTATGTATGAATACTTACGGATACCCACAAAATCCAATTTAGCATTTCTGAAAGCACCCTCGGTAACCGCATTTGAGAATGTAAGCGTGTAATTTCGCTTCTGCATAAATTCGATTATCAAGCGGCTAATAAAGATGGCTGAGAATAGTGAGGTAAGAATACCAATTACAAGTGTGGTGGCAAATCCGCGAACAGGACCCGAACCGAATTGGTAAAGGATAACTGCTGTTAGCAGGGTGGTAACGTTACCGTCGATAATGGCCGAGTAGGCGTTTTTATACCCGTCGGCAATAGCCAAACTCAACCCTTTTCCTCCACGCAGTTCCTCCCTAATCCGCTCAAAAATGAGCACGTTCGCATCCACAGCCATACCCATGGTAAGTACAATACCGGCAATACCGGGTAGGGTTAGGGTAGCCTGGAATGAGGCTAAAACACCAAAAAGGAAGAATAGGTTTGCCAGTAGGGCAATGTCTGCCACAATACCGGCTCTAATACTATAGTAGAACATCATAAACATCAGCACAATAATAAAGCTGATGATGAACGAGCGCATACCGGAGCTAATGGCTTCCTGACCTAGTGAAGGGCCAACAATCTCTTCTTGCACAATGCGTGCGGGAGCGGCTAGCTTACCCGATTTAAGTACGTTGGCCAAGTCTTTGGCCTCGTTAATGGTGAAATCGCCGGTAATGGATGAGCGACCACCCTTAATCTCTTGGTTAACCCGTGGGAACGAGTACACGCTATTGTCGAGAACAATGGCAATCGAACGGCCAACGTTATCGGCAGTTATTCTAGCCCATATTTTTGCTCCTTCGGCATTCATACCCATAGAAACCTCGGCAGTACCGCCAGTTTGGCTAAAATCGTCGCGAGCATCGGTAATTACGCTACCATCCAATGGAGGATTTCCATCGCGGCTGGTAACTTTAATGGCGATCAGCTCAAAAATCTCTTGCTTCTTATCCCATTTGGGAGACTTTTGGGTCCACAGCAGTTTAAGGTCGCGTGGGAGCAGCGGTTTAATTTGAGGAAGGTTAAGATATTCATTTACCAGCGCCGTATCGCGATAGTGGGCATATCCCACTGCAGGTCCGGGTAGTAGCTGTCCTTGTTGTGCGGTAGCGGGTGCTAGTTTAGCGAATAGAGGATATTCTTTAGCCCATTCTTCTGTAGAAAGTTCAGATTCATCAACTTCGCTTTCGAGCAGGTCGGCAAAGTCATCACCTTCAACTTCCTCATCTATTACTTTTTGTGGTTCATCAGCCACAGTATCTATCTCCTTTTCTACTGCAGAAATATTAAGGGCTGCTTCGGCATCCTTAATCTCTTTCAGCTTTTTGTTAGCCTCTTGTAGAGCAGGGAATATTTCACTGTTTTCGTAGGTTTCCCAAAACTCAAGGTTTGCAGTACCTTGAAGGAGTTTTCTAACCCTTTCGGGTTCTTTAACACCGGGAAGCTGCACGATGATGCGGCCGGAACCCTCAAGACGCTGAACGTTTGGCTGAGAAACACCAAAGCGGTCAATACGATTACGGATTACGTTGTAAGAGTTTGAAATGGCGCTCTCTGCTTCCGCTTTTATAATTTTCAGCACTTCCTCATTGGTAGAGCTGAATGAGATTCTGTCGCGTAGCTCCACAGTGTTGAACACAGCTGCCATTTGGGCACCAGGAGCAACTTGCTCAAATGCTTTCCCAAATCGATCGATAAAACTCTCTGATGGGGGCATCTTTTTTGCCAAATCTATAGCAGCCAAAAAGGAGCTGTCAGTGCTATAGTTTGACAGTGACCGTATGATGTCTTCAACGGAAACTTCTAGGGTAACGTCCATCCCGCCTCTAAGGTCAAGACCAAGGTTTATCTCGCGTTCCTTTACCTCTTTGTAGGAGAACTTACGAAGCCATAGGAAGTTATAAACGGTTTCGTTCTTAATTGAATCTAGATATTGAGCCGCATACCTGTTCTTTTGCAAAAGAACAGTAGCTTCGTCCTCAATGTCTTTTACTTGGTTGATTGCATAAACGTCAGCCTTGCTTTCAACACGTTTTGCCACCCAGGTAAACGATAGCTGGTAAAGAGATACCAGCGCTAAGGAAATGGCAATTAACCTTATTGCACCTTTGTTTTGCATGTGTTAAGTGATTGATATTAATAATTTGTTACTGATTTCGAAAAAGTGTGGCAAATATATTATTTTTTTTAAGAAATTCCATATTTCCCCGTGGGTATGTGATTAAATGGATGTGTAATTACGTTTAGTGTGTATGTGGTTGAAATACCGTACGGTAAATCTGTTTAAGGGTATAGAATTATTTTTCGCATCCTAAAATTGATGGAGGCTTTGTATTTCACCAAAAAATCGCTTCCCACCAACCCGTCAATGGGCTGCCCGACCATTTGGCGATATAGGTTAGAGATTTCATTCAGATCTGTGCTAAAAACCTGAAAATCTCGAAAAATACAATCCCCCAGAATCAGCTCAGGGAGGATTACCTGTTTTACTTCCATTTTTTGTGCATTAATGCCGGCAGCAAACGTTTCCTCCAAATCACTCTCCAGTGGTGGTAAATCTTGTGTAAGATGATCACCAATAATCGTTCGTGAGGCTCCGGTGTCAAGAATTAAGTTGATGGGTTGGTCGCCCAATCGTCCCATAAGCATGGGGTGAAAACTCTTGTCATCGAGTATGATTACTTGGAATGGAATAACTCTTGGCATTGGTAACGAACAATGAATGGTTAGATGTCTTGTTAACGAGGTAGTTCAGCCTGTTTGGGTTTGGTAAACACCTGTGATATCAACCCTAGTTTGTAAAGATCTAAAAGAGTGAGCCACTGGCGATTTGCACAAAGCACGCTCCGAATAATCGGGTTGAATATGGTGAAGAACCACTGCATGGGATAGGTTAAACCAATGCGTCGGAAAAAGCAGTAATACTTTAAGAGTTTGATGTTCTGTTTTAGGTTATAGCGTTGCTCAGGAACAATGTCCATTAGCTTAACCAGGTTGACTATTCCCTGTTCGGTTTTTGCCAGGTAATCGTAACAGGGCTCTATGCCTAGGTGTAGGCAGGTGTTGTTAATGTGCTGTATGGAGACTTTCCTCGTTTTTAGGTCTAACCCAAAAAGTGTATCCTCATGCCCATAGCCTGACATCCTTTCATTGAATCGGATTTGGTTAAAAACATCCTTCCGTATCATGAAATTCCCGCTCATAAAAGATGCGTAGGGGTTTGCCTGACGGCGTGATGCGCTTTTACTCTCCCTGTGCATTCCATATTTCCACCTCAGGTGCAGCTCTTTCGAAAAGGGTTTGGGACCATAGCTAATGCCCCCACAAATCACATTGGCGCTGTCTATTTCGCTGTTGTAGTTGGCCAAGAATTTTTTGCTGGTTGGTAGCATATCGCAATCCAAAAAAAGCAGCCACGTGCCTTTGGCAAAATCGGCAAGGCGATTCCGAATCCGACTGCGCCCAATATTTGATTCTAGTTCAAGGTATTGAACCATAGGGTTGATGGCAATTTTGGCATTGTGCTGCTTAAAGTAGGAATGGGAGGCATCATCGAAGATAAGAATTTCAATGTCGATGTTGTACTCCTGAGCCTGAGAGATCAGCTCGTTGGCCAGCTCGGTTACATCAAAATTGTATACGGGTAAACAGACGGATATCATGGAAGTTGTGCTTATTTGATTGAGATGGATTTTATATCTATTGGTAATGATACTCTATGGGATTACGAACCCAATAATCTTCCCCACAAATTTAGTAAACTTATTGCTCATATAACTCCTTGTATGACCAAGTAAAACCATGTATTTTGACTTACTTGCCATCGAAAACCGATTTTTATGCCCAATAAGGGCATTGCTTGTCGCAACAGTTTAAAACTATAGCTGTAATGTTACAGTCAGATGTGTTCGATAATTATTGCCAAAAGTTATCTTTGCATTAAATCATAAATGTGTAAACCATGTTTGATTCCAAAATGAAATTGGCCGATGTGGTTCGTTCTAATTATAGTACGCTCAACGTAATCAATCGGTTTGGCATAGAATTGGGCTTTGGCGATAGGACAGTGTATGAGGTTTGTGAGGATAACCAGCTGGATGCCGATTTTTTCCTCGAAATCCTAAATGCCTTTCACGATGAGAACTATTTTCCTCAGGAGCATTTGCAGCATTTTAGCGTTTCCGAGATTGTGGGCTACCTCCGTATGACCCATCAGGAGTATATTCAGAGACATATTCCCTATATAGAATCGCTACTGGATGAGCTGGAGTATGAGTGCTCAAATCCCGGTGAGCTAAAGCTGGTGCACAACCTTTTTAATGAGTATAAAGAGGAACTTTTTAAGCATCTTCAGTGGGAGGATGAGCAAATTTTTCCCTATGTCATTGAAGTTGAGAATGCTTATAAAGGGGCAGCAGAACCGTATGCTATTCTGTACCGGATTAATCAGTACTCCATGAAGCGATTCATTGAGGATCATACCGATATTGAATCCACATTGAGCGATATTAACACCCTTTTGGTAAAGTATTTACCCCCTGTCCATAACCAATTCCTCTGTATTCGAATCCTAAAAGAGTTGGCCATACTTGAACGGGATATCAATAATCACTCCCGTATTGAGGATAAGGTGTTAACCCCTAAGGTGATTAAATTAGAGGAGGAGATAATCGAAAAGTATGGGAAAAATTAGCTTTATAGTAGCAGAGCCCAACTTTATTGTTCGCAAAGGATTGGTTAGCATCATCAATGAGCTATCAAATACCAAAGTTATTGGTGAGCTGGAAGGCATCAAAAGTCTGACCGGAACCTCGGCCTTTGCGCAGGTTTTGGTGGTGAGCTCAAAGCTACTTGCGCAAGCGGGAAAGGCAGATTGCCAAGCTTTGCTTGCAAAACAGAAAAATATTTTTGTGATCTGCGTTTCGAGCCAAAACGAAGAGCTGCCGACTCATGTGCACTCATTGTGTTATACCCGCATTTTATTGGAGGATAACCGTGAAACGGTTATTGAGAAGCTGAAAAAGGTACAGGTGCAAATTGCTGTTCCTCAAATAGCATCTTTAAACCAAACGCTAAGCGAGCGAGAGGTGCAAATACTCAAGGACATTGCCCTTGGACTCTCCAATAAGGAGAT
>CAZKPD010000083.1:0-11106 GCA_964554585.1 uncultured Rikenellaceae bacterium | reverse complement strand
CTGCAACAAAAGCAGAAAAGGAAATAGTATAACCGTTAGGTTGCCATTCTACTTATGGGCTCATGCAAAAGCATGGGCCCGTTTTGCGTTAAACCAAAAATGAGTATATTGCTCACGTTTTCCATTCCGAATTACCCGAATGGATGCTTTGCTTCATTTTTCATAAACTCTATCCGTACGCTACACCTTCCCGCAGTACACGAAGCAAAGCACTGATTTATAAAGTAGTGGATTTTTATATCTTCTCTACTACTAAGTATTTGAAGTGTGCGGCAGCATAGTTGTACGGTTTCGCCTCTGTAGTCCCAACGGGTACGGACAGCGATAAAACCATGGATAAATGAAATATATACCCGAAAAAATTGCCTTATCTGCCAAATCACTCACTCTACTTCGCAAACTATTTAGGGAAAATCCTCGCTTAGATAAAATTTATGAGCAATCGAAAACCCTCGAGGAAGCCAAAAACAACGTTAGAATGTGGGCTACGGAGATTTTATCCCAAAACCCTGATGCTTTTCTCTACTACAAGCGTACGAAAACCGGATTTGTCAGTTTTAATGCTTTGCAATGGCAAGATTTTGCCGCCATCCGCATACTAGATTATTTGGACAATTCGGGAAGGCAATTTTCCAATCCATATCGGGGCGGAAAAATTTCAGTTAGCGCTCCTTTTGAACTGCTATGGCTTGGGAAAAAGAGGGGTACCGGAGGAGCTAAACCGCTATTTTTTCAGGATATGATTTATCTATTCCGACAGCTCTCTCATCAACTACCTCAACAATTACCTTCGAAAGAGAAGGTTGAGGAATGGATAGGTCGGTGGAACGATGGACTTGAACCAAAGATTATTAATACGAGAAAGAAGAATAAAAAGCGGATAATTCGCCTCTTGATGAAGGAGATACAAAGTTGTGAAGTTGGAGATACTCGTTACTGCTTTGATAACGGCATGACCAAAGAACAAAAAATAGCTAAAATGTATGAATGGTGGGACGACTACCGATTTCATCTACGTTTTGCAGTGCGTTCACCCCAGCAACTCAATGAGTTACTGGATCATTCCTTAGATTTGGACACTCTCAAACTTCTTAAAAAAGCTGAGAAAAAAGGCATCCCATTCTTTATAAATCCCTATTACCTTTCCTTACTAAACACCAGAACCGTTGATTCAGTTATTGGCTCTGACTTGGCCATACGTCACTATGTAATCTATAGCAAACCCCTCATTGACCAGTTTGGAAACATCCAGGCATGGGAAAAGGAGGATAAAGTGGAGCGCGGAAAACCCAATGCTGCCGGATGGATACTGCCATCGAGCCATAGCATTCACAGACGATATCCGGAGGTAGCCATATTAATACCCGACACCATGGGGCGTGCCTGTGGTGGTCTTTGCGTTTCGTGCCAACGTATGTACGATTTTCAACGCGGAAATCTCAACTTTAACCTAGATAGGTTAAAGCCTGACGAGACTTGGGATAAAAAGCTACAGCGTTTGCTTGAATACTGGGAAAAGGACACCCAACTTCGTGATATACTCATTACCGGTGGAGATGCCCTTATGAGCCAAAATAAATCACTGGAAAACATTCTGCAAGCGGTTCTCCAAATGGCTATTCGGAAAAAGGAGGCCAATAAGCAAAGGCCCAATGGCAAAAAGTTTGCCGAAATACAGCGAATCCGCTTAGGCACACGATTGCTCGCCTATCTCCCACAACGAGTCACTCCGGAGCTGATACAAATTCTCTCTACCTTCAAGCAGCAGGCCTCAAAGGTTGGCATAAAGCAGTTTGTTATACAAACCCATTTCGAATCGCCTATGGAGGTTACCCCTGAAGCTGCCTATGCTGTGGAGAAACTTATAGAAGCGGGTTGGACGGTTAGCAATCAGCTGGTTTTTACATCCGCCGCTTCACGGCGTGGTCATACCGCCAAACTTCGAAAAGTGCTTAACGATATTGGGATTATCCCCTATTACACCTTCACTGTGAAAGGATTTTTAGAAAATACCTTAAACTATGCTACCAATGCAAGAGCGGTACAGGAACAGGTTGAAGAGAAGGTGATTGGCAATATTCCTGAGAAATATAGCGAAATAATCAAGAAATTCCCGTTGGAAGCAGAAAGGATGGTTGAAAACCTTAAGGACCTCAGAGACAAAGCAAGCATCCCATTTCTGGCAACGGATCGAAATGTGATTAATCTTCCTGGTGTAGGTAAAAGTCTAACCTTTAGAACCATTGGGATAACTAGATGGGGCCGAAGAATTTTGGAATTCGATTATGATCACACCCGATGGCATAGCCCAATCATTAATGATGTGAGCAAAGTAATCATTATAGAATCGAAACCCATAGGCGAATATATGAACCAGCTGGAGGAGATGGGTGAAGACAAGAATGAATACAAGAGCCTTTGGGGTTACTCCATTGGCGAAACAGAGCAATGTACCTCACTTTTTGAGTATCCAAAATATGATTTTGAGGTAACCACTGAGCTGACCAACATTGAACATTAGTCTACTCTCCTCCTATTCTTCCTTCCAACAAGCGCAAATGGATAAACAAAGGGCTATCCGAAAATCGGATAGCCCTGCAATACATAAGCTTGTAAAAGGTTAGATTAACCCACGCTGTCTAAGCAAAGCTTTTGGATTTGGATCTGCACCACGGAAAGCCCTATACAGTTCTGCAGGATTTTCTGTTCCTCCTTTTTGTAGTAAGGTGCGGAACCGGCTCGCAGTAGCCGCATCAAAAATATCACCGGTCTCCTTAAATGCCTCAAAAGCATCTGCATCCAACAGGCCTGCCCAAATGTAGCTGTAGTATCCGCTGCTATAACCACCACTAAAAATATGCTGAAAATAGGTGCTGCGATAGCGCGGGATAATCTCATCAATCAGCCCTAGGTTTGTCATAGCCTCTTTTTCAAATGCGGAAGCATTGATTCCAACATTCTCGGTAAGAGTATGGTATTTCATATCGAGCATGGCAGCGGCTAAAAACTCAGTGGTTGCAAACCCTTGGTTAAACGTTCCGCTAGCCTCAATCTTGCTGATTAGCTCATCGGGAATCATCTCCTCTGTTTCATAATGAAAGGCATACATTCTCAAAAATTCAGGATAGGTACACCAGTTCTCCATTACCTGTGAGGGTAGTTCCACAAAATCGCGGGGAACATTGGTTCCGGCTAATCTGGGATAGGTTGATTTGGCTAGCAAACCATGTAATGCATGTCCAAACTCATGGAAGAAGGTTTCGGTTTCGTCTAGCGAAAGCAGAGCAGGTTTATCGCCTGCAGGGCGAGTAAAGTTGGTAACAATGGTAATTACCGGAGAGATAAATTCACCATCCTTTGTTACATGCTGACCACGGTACTCTGTCATCCAGGCACCACCCGATTTGCTCTCCCGTGGATAAAAATCCATGTAAAGAACACCAATGTGGCTACCGTCTGCCTCTTGCACTTCATAAGCTACTACTTCGGGATGGTATATGGGTATATTGGTGAGTTCAACGTATTTTAACCCATACAATTTCTCGGTTAGCAAAAAGATTCCGTTTTTAACAGCCTCTAAAGAGAAGTAGGGTTTCAGCGCATTTTGATCCAAATCATACTTTTGAGCACGTACTTTTTCGGCATAATACCACCAATCCCAAGTTGCAAGCTTAAAGTTTCCGCCATCGGCATCAATCATTTTTTGCATGTCATACACTTCGGTTTTGGCACGCTTAATTGCTGGTTCCCAAAGTCCGGCTAAAAAATTAATCACAGTTTCGGGGTCTTTTGCCATATTATCTTCCAGCACATAGTGCGCATGGGTATTGTAACCCAACAGCTGGGCACGCTCAAGGCGCAAAGGAACGATTTGTGCAATAATTTCATTGTTATCGTTCTCGTTACCATTATTACCTCTCATAAAATAAGCGGTGAACAGCTTCTCGCGCAAATCGCGATTATCGGCATACTGTAAAAAGGGTATCCAGCTGGGGTTATGTAGTGTAAACACCCATTTACCCTCGAGCCCTGCTTGGGTAGCTGCTTCTTCAGCTGCATGGATAACACCTTCGGGAAGCCCAGCAAGGTCTTCCTCATTGTCGATCACCATTTTGTAGTTGTTGGTTTCGGCCAACACATTATTACCAAACTTAACGGTTAACACCGATAGGGCTTCGTTAATTTCACGAAAACGGGCCTGTTTCTCCTCGGGAAGATTGGCACCTCCCTTAACAAACCCGTCATAGGTTTTTTGCAGGAGCATTTGCTGTTCGGCGTTCAAATTCAGCTCTTCCCTATTGTCATAAACAATTTTAATTTTCTTAAATAGCTCGGGGTTTAGGTTAATATCGTCGCCATGGCTGCTAAGCATGGGAGCCAATTTTTGGGCTAGCTCCTGCATTTGTTTGTTGGTATGTGCCGAAGAAAGCGGATAGAAAACATTGGCCACTTTTGAAAGCAGCTCACCGCTATACTCCAATGCCTCAATAGTATTCTCAAATGTAGGCTCTTCTGTGCAACTAATAATCTTATCGATTGCCTGCTTTTGCTGCAACATGGCTTCCTTAAAAGCAGGTTCATAATGCTCAACCTTAATTTTTTCAAAAGGGGGAACATTAAATGGAGTATTAAACTCTGCCAGAAGAGGATTTTCTTCCTTACACGAAAAAACGCCCAACAGGATGGGAGTAACAAGTGTTAACATGAGAATTTTTTTCATGATTTTGAATCAATTTTATTGTTTAAAAAAGTAATGGTTTACATTGAAAATTAAGGGTGCAAGATATAAATTTTATGCGAAGTGTTTGGCTTTATCTAGCTCATTCTTTTGGGATTCCATTCACTACCTTTTTTATATCAATAGGGTCGCAGGGGTGCTGTACAAAATGGCCTAAAAATTCCACATTTTTAGATTCGCTCTGAATGGGAGCCCATATAAGACCCTTTAGGTACAACCCTACACTATTAGCGGCCTTTGTTACTTCCTCAATGGCACTAATTTGAGCGCTTTGGCTCTTAACAATACCGCCTTTACCCACATGCTCTTTACCAACCTCAAACTGAGGTTTTATCAGCAGAACTGCCGACCCTTGGGGAAGTAGTAGTGGTTTTATAAAGGTGATCACCTTTGTAAGGGAGATAAAAGAGAGGTCGGCAACCAACAAATGGAATTGATGTGGAGAGAGCATGCTGCTATCAATATCTTTAATGCTTACTCCCTCAAAGGAGATTACCCTGGGATCAGTCTTAAGGGATTCTACCAGCTGATTGGTACCCACATCAATCGCAACCACCCTAGCTGCCCCAAACTGTAACACACAATCGGTAAATCCTCCGGTAGATGCACCCACATCAATCACATCCATTCCCTTACAATCAATGGTAAACTCAATAAGCGCCTTTTCTAGCTTAAACCCACCCCTACTCACATAGGTCATGGCATTATCACAGCGCAACGAAACCGATTCATTGGAGTTAACCACTCGGGAGGGCTTAAGTACAACAGACCCGTTAACCAGCACATTCCCTTGCAAAATATTATACTTGGCCAGTTCACGTGAAGTAAAAAAGCTGTTCTCAACCAAGTAGATATCTAAGCGCATCCGTTTTTTTTGCAAAAATAGAAGATTTATTGTAATCACATTTTTAGGATTGGTGTTAATTTTACCCCATGAAAACAAACCCACTGCTCCACTCTATCACTGCCGACGGGTCATCAACGCTATACTCCCAAAAGTATGGAGCGCACTATCACTCAATCCACGGATCGGTTACCGAAGCGTTACACATATTTATTGATGCAGGCCTACAACCTGCTAAAGGCGCCCCCATACATCTACTGGAGATTGGCTTGGGTACCTTCCTTAATGCTGCGCTAACAGCGCAATGGGCCGAGCAGAATCAAACCCAGGTACACTATCATGGCATTGAACTTTACCCCCTTTCGCCCAAAGAGCTAGAAGAGCTCAACTATAAAACATCATTACCCTCTACTGCTGCACAGTGCTGGGAGCAGATTTGCAATGCTCCATGGGAAACGGAGCAAACCATTCATCCCTATTTTAGCATTACGAAACAGGTAGCAGATTTTACTGAATGGATACCGCAGAAGATGTATAATCTGGTCTATTTTGATGCTTTTGGACCTGACGATCAACCCCATATGTGGACTCGAGAAATGTTTATGAAAATTGCCAATGCCCTATCAGTGGGAGGTGTTTTAGTAACCTATAGCATCAAAGGTACAGTAAAAAGGGATTTAATGAGCATTGGTTTTAGCATTGAACGTTTGGATGGTCCTCCCGGCAAGAAGCACTTTTTACGAGCTACCAAAATTTCGTAAACCGCTTTTATACGGAAAAAATAAACCCTACACCTTTTTAGGTTGACCCATAATTACCTATCTTCGCACGTAATATGAATTCATCATACTTTAACTGACATTAAACCCAAGATTATGAAATTAGTTAAGTCCATCCTTATCCCTATGATGGGTATTACCATGCTTTTTGCAGGGTGTAAGCAAAACTCCATCAATGTGGATGTTAAAACCGAAGCCGATAGCGTAAGCTATGCTCTTGGAGTAAACATTGCATCAAGCCTTAAGCAAGGGCAACTGGAAAATGTAGACCCTCTCATCGTTGCCAAAGGGCTTCATGATGTGTACAGCGAGAAAAAAGGTGTAATGACCAATGAAGAGGCCGTTGATTTTTTGAACGAATATTTTGCCAGAGAATTCGAAAGAAAAGCCAATGCAAACCTTGAGGCCGGAATGAAGTTTTTAGAAGAAAACGCTGAAAAAGAAGGCATTATCACTGATCCTGAAGGCTACCAGTATGAAGTTATCACCGAAGGCAATGGTCCAAAACCCAATGCCAATGATGTGGTAAAAGTACTCTATCGCGGCACCCGGATTGATGGCGAAGAGTTTGATGCCAACCTAAATATGGAAAATCCCGCACAGTTTAGCCTAGGTGGAGTTATTAGAGGCTGGACATTAGGTCTTCAAAAAATGAGCGTTGGTTCTAAGTAGAGATTCTTCTTCCCTCCCGAGCTTGCCTATGGTGCCAGACCTCGTCCGGGTGGACCTATTCAACCTAACGATGTACTTATTTTTGAAGTGGAACTATTAGACATTGTTACCAAATAGTAACGATTAAAACACCGAGGTATAGAATGGAGATAACCGGAAAACTTGTTCAGAAGCTAGAACAGCAGTCAGGCGAAGGAAGGAATGGTCGTTGGGTTAAACAAGAGTTTATTCTTGAAACCGAAGGGCAGTACCCTCGCAAGGTGTGCATTGCTCTGTGGGGAGATAAAACAAAGGACATTGAGAATGTGAGTATTGGCGACCCGATAAAAGTGTCGGTCAATGTAGAATCCCGCGAATTTAATGGTCGGTGGTACACCGATGTTAAAGCATGGCGAGTGGAAACACCAAGCACCGGGACATCAACGCAGGGTGGCCCTCTCAATGTGCCAAGTTTTGATGATTTCCCACCGGATTTACCTTTTGATCAAGAGGAAAACTCTGAAGAGATATACCCGTTTTAGCCTAATACAAAACAATGAAAGAGGGATGATTTTTCAATCATCCCTCTTTTTCGTATCAATGGTTAGCCCGCATATTGGAGAAAACCAATTATTCCATAATTACTACCTCGTTTGGGGCACATTTACTAGCACATCAAGCAGGAGATCCCAAAACTTTTGGGTTGTTTCTATGCTTAACCTTTCATCGGGAGAGTGAGCTCCGCGTATGGTTGGCCCAAACGAAATCATATCCAGCGTAGGATACTTTTCGAGGAAAAGACCACATTCCAACCCTGCATGGATCGCCCGAACTAGTGGCTCTGTTTTGAATAGGGTTTGATAGCTCTTTGTGGTCACATTTAATATTTCGGAGTTGGTATTGGGCTTCCATCCCGGATATCTGCCGGTGTGAATTATGCTAGCATTGGCCAAGCGAAAAACGCTCTCTACCATATGCGCAATATCGGTCATAGCCGAATCGATAGAGCTACGCTGACTGGTAGTAACCAAAATTTGATTATCCTGAATAAACTTAACCGAAGCCAAATTGGTCGATGTCTCAACCAACCCTTTTATCTCTCTGCTCATGGAAATAACTCCATGTGGACAAGCATAAAGTGAGTTTAGCAGGTCATACTGTGTGGGTTCATCAATTACCCATTGGGGTATGGGTGCGTCACTAAGCAGTATTTGCAGCTTAGGCTCCACATCTGCATATTCAGCCAAAACCGTCTTCCTGTACTCTTCAAAGTAGGCCTTAATTGGTTCTATATCCTCACCATGAACCAAAAAAGTGGCAAATGCCTCTCTGGGAATTGCATTCCTAAGGTTTCCTGCATCAATATCGGCTATGCGCAAGTCATACTTATTGGCACCATTCCACAAAAATCGGTTAAGAATTTTAATGGAGTTACCCAACCCTTTGTCGATATCATCACCGCTATGCCCCCCCTTTAGGCCGGTTATGGCAATACGGTAGGCTTTAAAATCGCTAGGCACTTTCTCTGTTTCATAGGCAAAAGTGATTACCGTATCCACTCCACCGGCGCATCCTATAAACAGTTCGCCTTCATCCTCAGAGTCGAGGTTGAGTAAAATCTTCGATTCAAAAAAACCGGGTTTAAGTTCGAAAGCTCCGGTAAGGCCAGTCTCCTCGTCCACCGTAAAAAGGCATTCAATGGGCCCGTGTTTTATGCTTGTTGAAGCCAAAATAGCCAGCTGTGCAGCAACACCAATTCCATCATCGGCACCTAGGGTAGTACCCTTTGCCCTAACCCAATCACCATCAATATATGCCTCTATGGGGTCCTTCTCAAAGTTATGCTCCACATCGCTATTCTTCTCACATACCATATCCACATGGCTTTGCAAAACAACAGAAGCCCGATTCTCCATACCCACTGTAGCAGGCTTACGAATGATTACATTCCCAATTTCATCTTTTTGGGCTTCCAGCTTATGCTCGTGAGCAAAATTCAACAAATACTCCACTATTTTCTCTTCCTGTTTAGAAGGGCGAGGTATTTTTAGTATTTCATCAAAGTATTTCCAAACCTCGGCAGGCTTTAAATTCTCTAATCCGTTCATGATTATTATGTTTTTATTCTAACAAATGGCTGTTTCAAAATTTTGTTAAACCTAACATATTATGCGAGTCCATGCAACTAATGACTACTATTTTTTTAACAGGTTTTTTTTAAGTTTTCAGAAAAGTCGGGAAAAGATACAACGGCTTCCAAGGGTAGTGCTAAAAGAAAACAACCTTTTAGTAATTACAAGATTTGAGGTGTAAAATATTTTCAGAAAACATATGCCACTGCTATATGCTGTAAGATTAATGTAGGCAAGGTCTGATTTCACCCTATAGATTGAAATAACACAAAAGGTTAATAATCCAATGGCCACATAATGTAACCAGCTAAAATCCAAATTCCAAAACAAGAATTCTGACAAAAAGCAGTTAACGAAAATTGCTTCTTAAAAAGTAATAGTATTACTTTGCACCCGTTATTTTAAAAAGAAACATGAGTAAAGCATTCTATAAAAAAAAGATTGGAATTTAATGATAGACCACATTGCTCTTAAACGCCTTCTACTAACAGCTGTCAACGCTGCTGTTAGCGCCGGGGCGCTAATTATGGAAGTTTATAGCTCAAACGATTTTCAAGTCAATTTAAAATCTGACGCTACGCCCTTAACCCTAGCCGATCGGAAAGCGCATGATGAGATTCTGTCTTATCTTACCAAGACCAGAATCCCCGTATTGAGCGAAGAGGGGCGAGATCTGCACTTTGAAGAACGAAAAGGCTGGGAATACTTTTGGCTGGTAGATCCGCTAGACGGTACAAAAGAATTTATTAAACGGAATGGCGAGTTTACCGTTAATATTGCACTAGTCTTTGACGGCTACCCTATTATGGGCGTGGTATTTGTTCCGGTACTAAAGCAACTCTATTTTGCCATGCAATCCCTTGGATCATATCGGATCGATGGGATAGCACCCGGGAATGATCCCTTTTCTTGCATCGATAACCTTATCAGTGAAGAACACAAATTGCCTTTTGAGCCAACCAGTAGACCCTTTACTATCGTATCGAGCCGCTCACACCTCACTAGCGACACCCAAGAATTTATTCAAAATATGAGAGAGCAACATCCTGACTTAGAACTTATTCCCAGAGGATCGTCGTTAAAAATTTGTATGGTGGCCGAAGGCAATGCCGACCTTTATCCAAGATACGGAACAACCACCGAATGGGATACAGCGGCGGGGCAAGCAGTGGCCGAAATGGCAGGGTGTGAAATCGTAACCCTTGATGGTGGCGAACGGATGTTTTACAATAAGGAGAACCTTAACAACCCTTGGTTTATCGTTAGAAGATCAAAACTTAATTAGGACTTTTAGCATATAAAAAAGCGCACCCAATTTGACCATTGGGTGCGCTTTCATTTTAAGAACTATCAGCTTAAAATTTGAGCTTACGCTCAATATCCTCTATCTGACCTCTAAAATGCTTATCAGTTTCCATAAGGTTATTTACGGTTTTGCAGGCATGAAGAACTGTAGAATGGTCTTTGCCGCCAATTAAACTCCCAATGGTAGAAAGGGAACTTTTGGTCATATTTTTCGAAAAATACATGGCAACTTGCCTTGCTTGAACAATTTCGCGCTTTCGGGTCTTAGCCTGAATCATCTCCTCCGGAAGCCCAAAATACTCGCTTACCACTTTTTGGATATAATCTATGGAGAGTTCACGACGGCTATTCTTAACCAGCTTATCAATCATTTCGGAAGCCAGCTCTACAGTAATCTCTTTCTTGTTCAATGTAGATTGAGCCAGTAACGAAATGAGTGCCCCCTCGAGCTCACGAATGTTATTGGTAACATTAGCTGCAATATACTCTACCACCTCTTTAGGTATTTCAATACCATCCTTATATATCTTCTGTTTAAGAATAGCTACCCTCGTATTAAAATCGGGAGCTTGCAAATCTGCCGATAAACCCCACTTAAAGCGAGAGAGCAGGCGTTGTTCAAGTCCTTGTAGTTCAACAGGGGGTTTATCGGAAGTA
>CAZKPD010000082.1:0-11366 GCA_964554585.1 uncultured Rikenellaceae bacterium | reverse complement strand
GGAATCGAACCCCTGCTACCAGGATGAAAACCTGGCGTCCTAACCGCTAGACGAACGGGCCAAAATATTTCAAATAGCACTTGCCTTTAATAGCGAAAGCGGGTGCAAAGATATATGAAAAATTATTCCTTCCAAAAAAAACGGAAAGATTTTTCGGGACTACTTGAAAGTGTATCGAATAGACAAGGCTGCATTAAACCAAACTTTAGGTGTAGGCAGAATATTTAAAAGGGGAAGAATATCAACCCCGACAGATATGGGAGCACCTTCAAATACGTATTCTAGGCCCACATCACCATCTGCACCAAGGTAAACCCTATCCCCCAAATCAGAATCGTAGGGATTGTGTGAGTTAGTGCTTCGTGTGGTGGCAAAATGGGCACCTCCACCATAGTACCATTTTAGCCCGGGTAGGTCGGGTATAGGATTATGTATCTGATAGAGAGCAGTAACGCCAATACCACCCCACCCAAAGGAGAGGACTCCCTCTATTGCATCACTTTTGGAGATAAAATGCTTAGCAGAGATCCCGCTGGGATATCCTGCCCTAAGGCCTAAGCTTGTTTTATAGGTTTGTTGTGCACTAACAGGTTGCATCATAAGGATTGTAGCAAATAGTAGAAAGAGAGGAGTTGCGATTTTTTTCATTTTTGTTAATTTTTCGAAATTTGTAGATACGTTGAGCTCTTGAGTGCCGAACTAACGATTGGTATAACGACCCATATAAGGTTTTGTTGTACGCTTATTTTTTTTAACGCGCATATGATTATATTCTACTGATTGTCAATCCGCTAAAACGCTGTTTTTTTTTAAAATTTCAGTATTTAAGTAGATTAAGGGTAAACTATTTATGTGGTGAATCATCTTCGGCCACAACGGTGTTGGCTAGGCCCACAAGATCAAGACCTCCAAAATTACCGGAAGACATAAAAAGCAGATTGGTGTTGTGCCAGCTGTAGGTAAGGATGTGGCGCTGTAGCTCTTGTGGATTGTCAAATACCAAAAGGTTTGTTCCTCCAAACTGTTGTTTGACAAAATCAGGGGCAAGCGGTTGCAGTTTTTTTAGCTCAATGGCCTTGGGGTTGTAGAACACGATTGGGTAATCGGCATCGTTAAGGGTTGCACGATATTCTTCTAAAAACGCTTTGTTCAAGCTGCTGTATGTGTGTAGCTCTAGGCAGGCCATTAGCGCTCTGTCGGGGTAAGCGCTCTTAAGCGCATTAACAGTAGCTTTTACCTTGGAAGGTGCGTGTGCAAAATCAAGGAAAATATCCACCGTATCGTTGTGATTCAAGGGTTGCATGCGTTTGGCCGCACCTGTAAAAGTGCTTATGGCAGTGTAAAACTGGGAATCGGCTATTCCCAGTAAGTTGCATACGTTTTTTGCTGCCGAGATATTCTCCATATTGTGCCGGCCAATCACCTTAATCTCTACAGGGTGTGTGGAGGTGTGCAAAAAGGTGCCCTTTTTATTCGTTTCGTATGGATGCTCCCTATAACCAATTGCGCTGATACCGAAACCAATCTGCTTAGCCAAGCGCTGAACCTGCTCGTCGTTTTGACAGAACACCAGGTAACCGTCGGGTTCAATGGTCTCCATAAAAAGTTGAAATTGCTTTGCATAAAACTCCTTAGTAGGAAACACATTGATATGATCCCATGCAATTCCCGATACAACGGCTATATGGGGCTTGTAAAGATGGAATTTTGGACGTGGATCCATGGGTGAGGTGAGGTACTCATCGCCCTCAAAAATAGCCAAGTCTGTATTGTCACTAAGGCTAACCATATTTGTAAAACCCTCTATTTGTGCTCCTACCATATAGTCAAACCGTTTACCATTCTCTTTTAGAACGTGCATAATCATAGAGGTGATAGTCGTTTTGCCATGGCTTCCGCCAACTACAACCCTTATTTTGTCTTTGGTTTGCTCGTATAGGTACTCGGGGTAGGAGTAGATTTTCAATCCCAGCTCTTTAGCCTTAATTAGCTCAGGGTTATCTGCTCGAGCATGCATGCCTAGCACAATGGCATCCATATCGTTGGTTATTTTCTGTGGAAACCATCCAACCTGTTCAGGGAGTAACCCGTGGCCCTGGAGACGGGAGCGGGAAGGTTCAAAAATTTCATCATCCGAACCGGTTACGGCATAACCTTTTTCTTTGAGCACAATGGCCAGGTTGTGCATGGCGCTTCCGCCAATGGCAATAAAATGGATTCTTTTCACAGGAAATAAGTTTAAAACAAAGGTAAATGAAAAATAGCGGCACCCAAAGTAGAGCGAATATATTTTGCGACGTGATTTGCCTAATTATTACTGTGGCATATCGTTCTCCCTTTTTTTGGTTGATTTTGCGATAGAACAAAAAGGATTTGTTGTACGCTAAGCTGTTTGTGGTTTTTTGTGTTTGTAAATGGATTAACTTGCAATTCTTTTGATATGATAATTATATGAAGGAAATGATTGAGTTATACTTTTCTGTATTAATGCTTTTTGGAGCTTCACAAGCAGTAACAGGCATTGTTTTGTTGTTGGGTAATCCAAAGCGTGCGTTTGCTAATTATCTGTTATCTCTCCTCTTGTTCTTTTGGGGGTTTTCGTGCTATTGGTTTTTTGCGTTTATCCATCAGGAACCTTTTTTTAACCTTGGGGTTACCACGTTTATTGGGCCCATGTTGGCACTAACCCTTTTCCCTCCTGTATATCTTTATGTTAAATACCTTTTCTATGGGCAAACCCGATTTGACCCTAAGGATCATATCCACTTTTTAGCCATTTATCTTTATATCCTTTTTACGCTTTACCTATTCTTTGATAGTAAGGGATCCTTCATGCTTATGCGCAAGCACAGCTTATACGCTTTGCGTTATCAGATAAGCTCTTGGGTTGCCACTTTTCAAGGGCCTATCTATTTTCTTATGACCCATAGGATACTGAAATTAAGACATGAGCACTTACTTCAGCACTACTCGGAGCTGGAGAGTAGGAAGTTGGAGTGGTTTCGTTGGATTAACATCAGCTTTGCGGTAGTTTTTATTATAGGGGGTATATCTTCAATCTTTAAAACCGCTTACCTAAACCCCTATGCATTATATATGGGCTATCATGGGGTAATGGCACTTTGCATTTTTTACATCACATTGATGATCTATAAATATCCGGCCATATTTATGAAGGAAAACGGAAAGCAAATAGCCCCCAGCCCTATACCCCTAAGCGAATATGGGTTGGTGCACATGCCGGGGAGTAAGCCTGTAGTGGAGCATGAAGAGGAAGAGGATGTGCAAAAAGTGGTTAATAAGCTGAATAGGGTAATGGAGCAGGATAAGATTTTTCGTAATCCAAGCCTTTCGCTAAACGACTTGGCGGTGAATATTTCAGAAACGCGAAATACCATTTCGCATGTCCTAAATAATCATATCCACAAAAGTTTTTACGATTATATTAACACCCTTCGCATCGAAGAGAGCAAGCGTTATTTTAGGGACGAGAAGTATAAGCACTACACCATTGAGGCCATTGCAGCCGAGGCCGGATTTAAGACTACCTCTGTTTTTTATAAGTTCTTTAAAAGCCAAGTAAACATGACCCCTTCTGAATATCGCGACCGTAAAGAGAGCGTGAAATAGTGAGTGTTTTGCGACTTTCAAAGTCTTACTTCTTATCCTTATAGGACTAAACGGATAGGTTCTCGTTGCGAAACTGTAAATTAATGCATTTGTTTGTAAGTATATACTTAACAAGTTTTAGTTAACCTTATAACAGAAGATTTATGAAAAAGTATCTACTGCTTTTATTGAGTGTACTAACGGTTAGTATGCTCTTGGCTCAGAAAGCGGAGCAAACCACCTCCAGAGCCCTGTTGCAATCCTTTGAAGACAATGTGGAGTGGTATGAGCCCTTTCAAAATGCCGATTTTGAGGGTTGGTTTTCACTAGATTTAGATGGATTCCCTACAAATGGAGGTCCATTTCAGAATTTTCCGGGTAAAGGCGATCCCATGGGATTTATGGTTTACACCCCATCCGAAACCAATCCTCCAAACGTGTTGGATGGCTATGTTCCCCGTCCGGGGAAACAATATTTTGCCAGTATCTCATCCAATTCCGGAGCAGTAAACGATTGGCTTATCTCTAAAGAGCTAGCCGATCATCCCGGAGGGAAGTTCTCATTTTGGGCAAAAAGTGCTGCCGATTATTTTGGCGATGATGAGTTTAAGGTGGGTTACTCCATGGGTGGATATGACCCCGAGGATTTTATTCTCTTTAACAATGGAAATGTCATCAACCCCACAACCAATTGGGCAAAGTATGAATATACTATTCCTGCCGGAGCCAAGCATTTAGCCATCAATTGCGTTTCGTGGACGGTGATGTTTTTGGTGGATGACCTAAAGTTTGAACATACTGTTGCCGGAACTGCACCAAATGCGGTAACAGGCCTGCAAGTTACACCCGTTATAGAGAGTGAGATAACGGTTAATTTCAGTTGGGTTAATCCGCAGGTTGATAGTGAAGGGAATAGCCTAGGCAATTTAACGGGTGTTAAGATATACCGAGGAACACACCCCATGAATTTGGTGGAAATTGATGATGTGCAAGGTGCAGCAGGAGCAACCATGACCTACGTGGACGTTTTAGCATCCAGCGATTTTTATACCTATCGGTTTGTACCCTATAACAGTGCAGGGAATGGGGTTACTTATACTACCCCTATGAATTTTTACGGTTTTGAAACCATTCCGGGAGCTCCCAGAAATATCGTTTTTAGCCGCGATGAGCAGATGCGTACCGTTATTACCTGGGATCCGGTTACCTATGGTTCCATGGGTGGCTCATTGGAAAGCCCGGTAACCGGCTACTCCTTAACCCGTACATTGGGTTCAGAGGTTGAAACTTTGGCAACCATGCAGCCCGGTACAACCTTTACAGAGCCTGTAAAACCTAGCCTTAACCTTTATACATATACCATTTGGGCGCATATTGAGGACCAAACGGGCGATGAGGCTATTGTTCCTGCCTATTCCGGGTTAGCAGAAGATCAGGTATCTGTTACCAGCGGTAGTAAGCTTACCGAACAACCCTTTGAGCTAAGTAGAAGTTCAATTATTTCTCAGAGTATCTATACTGCGGAACAGATGGGAGAGAGCGGATTAATTACCTCTATTTCCTATTTTGGGAATTTGGGAGTCACATCAACAGCTCATTATAAAATATACATGAGCTTAACCGATAGGGATGTGTTTGGTACAACGCTAAGCAATGCGGTTTGGGAGTATTTCGGCAACCAAAAACTGGTGTTTGATGGGGATATTGAATTCCCAGCAGGGCGCAAAGACATTACCGTTGAATTTGATCAGCCGTTCTATTACGACAATTCCAACAACCAAAATGTGGTTATTACCATAGTAAAACCATTGCTGTCTAGTGTACCCACTGTTAACCCGCGACAATTCAACAACACGGAAGTGGAAGGTATGCGCACCTATTACGCCATTGGGTATTCTGTTGACCTGAGTCAAGTAACCAGCCAACCAGCCAGCTGGTCGACTGAGGAGGTGCCAAGCATCCCCAGTATAGTCACCGCAAAAAGAAGTGATTTTGCCAGTTTAAGTGGAGTAATTACCAACGCTGATAGCGGTCTGCCCATGGAGGGCGTGATGATTACCCTCGTTCCCGGCGAAAATGCCTATCAGCAAGAAGTAGTGTATAGCAATGCAACAGGTCTGTATGAGATGCCGGCACTGCTCCCGGGTAAATATGTGGCAATCTTTACCAAAGATGGGTATAATACCCATGAGGAAACTTTTGTGATCGGTTCAAACGATGTGATTGTATTTGATTTGACCATGAACAACGCCATATCAATACAAATTACGGGTTTGGTAACTGATTTGGGGCTATCCCCACTTCCCGGAGCAACCCTAACACTGTCCGGATTCTCCAACTTTACGGCTACAACCAATGATGACGGTCAGTTCGTTTTGGATGCATTTGCCGAGAAAGTATACCATTTAGAGGTGTTTCATCCTCTATACAATTCAACCTCAGCCGATTTCACAAGTGAGAGTGGAGACCATGCGGTAGGACCCTTTGCTTTGGCACTAACTCCGCATAAACCCGGGAATGTTATGGGTGAAAATGTTGAGGGCGACGGAATTGTTACATGGAGAGCCCCTGTGGGCACTTACAATGAGAAACCGTTAGGATGGGGTTCATTCCTAGCTCCTGGCGACTCATGGGGTGCCGGTGGTGAAGAGTTTACATCCGGAGTGCGATTTGAACCTTCCGATCTGGCTATGAAGCTGACCGAGGGTGCAGAGCTGACCCATGTAAAAGTGAATATTGATGCTTGGGCCGACATTATAGTTGAAATTTATGAGGGTGCCAATGCATCAACCCTATTACATTCACAACCCTATTCGGTGGATGAGCCCGGATGGCATATCATTGAGCTGACCAAGTCGCTGCCCATAGATTTTACCAAAGAATTTTGGATTGGTATTCATTTCCTTCCCGGTCAGTATGGGTCATACCCCATGGGATTGGATGATGGACCCAATGTGGCAGGAAGAAAAGGGAGTATGCTCTATCAAAATGGCGTATGGACCCCCATGAGCTTAACCAATAAGAACTGGAACATCTATGGCATTACCAGCCATGCGATGACTGCAAATCCTTCCGGATATAAGGTGTTCCGTAGTTTAGCTCAAGAAGCAGACTGGACCGAGCTCACCCCAACGGCCATTACGGGTACTGAATATACTGATGCAACGCTAAGCAGTGCTGCCCCCGGATTTTATCAGTATGGCGTTACCGCTATTTACAATGAGAGCCAAGTGTCTGAGATGGCTGTTTCCAATGAGGTGGCCAACCAGATGTTCTTCAATCTAACGCTCAACATCTCTGCGGATGCAGGAAATGCTGAGGGTGCATTTGTCTCTATATGGAACGATGGAGGTTATGCCGAGGCAACTGTTCAGACAGGTCAAAGCACAATTGTATTTGCCAACTTGTTGCGCGGGAACTATCAAGCCAGGGTTGAAAAAACCAACTATAAGATTGCAGAATTGTCTAATATTCAGGTAGAGTCGGCTACATCAGAAGATGTGTTGTTGCAGCTGCTTATTGTAGCTCCTAGCAACTTAAAGGCAGCACAGGAGGAGGGGTCGGATAGCTACCGATTGGATTGGACGCTACATGGCACTTTTACCGATCAAATGGAGCGTTACGCTGATTTTGAGAAGGAGAATATTGGGGATTATATCCTGAAAGATTTGGATGGATTTGCAACGCATACCTATGTTAATTTCACTTGGCCGGGCGCAGGTTCTCCCATGTCGTTTATGGTGTTTAACCCCTTTGCCACTACTCCTGCAATTTCAACCACATCGTATAGCGGGCGCAGATTTTTAACGGCCATGGCTAGTCCGTATGGTAAGAATAATGACTGGCTCATTGTTCCTGCAGGCCCTGGCGAGTTGTCCTTTATGGCAGCATCACTTTCATCTAGTGGACTGGAGAAGATAAGGGTGTTGTATTCAACAACTGGTAGTGAGGTGAGCAATTTTAGTGTAATCGAAAATCAGATTATTGTTCCTGTGGAATGGACCTCATACACTTTTAACCTGCCTGAGGGAACAACCTATGCTGCCATTAACTACGTGAGCGACGACACCTACTTCCTTAAGTTGGATAATTTAACCTACGAGAAACCATACAACCATGCAATCTCCTATAATGTGTACCTAGACGGACAATTAGTGGGTGCAGAGGTTGAGGGTAACTCATTTGTGTTGGGTAATCTGACTGACGGAAACCATACAGCCGCTGTTGAGGCAGTGTTTGAAACCGGAGTTTCTCAGAAAATTGAGATAGATATACTTTCAGTTGGAGTAGAAGATGTGGTTATTGCTCAGCTGGCTGTGTATCCAAACCCATCGCAAGGCTACTTTAATATCAGCTCAAACGAGAATTTGACAAGAGTAAGGCTCTTAGATATTAAGGGTAGTGTTGTTTATGATCAACCTGCTTTTGGATACGATGCACAAATCCACCATGCATTAAAAAGCGGATTCTACCTTGTTGTTATTGATACCGAAAAAGGGTCTTACGTACGTAGATTAGTGGTGAATTACTAGTTTACTCCCTTTTAATTAGTCTTTTAGCTATCACCTCCGACACGGTTTCGTTACCTGTCGGAGGTGTTTTTTTGTAGGCTTAGTTGTACCTTATAGGCCTTTAGCATGTATTGGAAAAGTTTGTAGGACAATCTTATCGGTAAATAAGGCGTTAGTTCAAGCGGGTGAAGGACAAAAAAAACCTACGACGAAAATGTCGTAGGTCAGTGAAAAAGGATTGTTTAAAAAACCAAAAATAGCGGGAAGTGCTATTCTTAAGCTGCAGAAGATTGAAGCGCCTTATGCGTTAGGGCAACAATTTGTTCAAGGTTTTCTACATTTTTCTCCACCCCGGCATTAAAGCGGATATTAAACTGATTTTCCACCATAAAGATTAATTGGGCAATATCCCAGTCATCCAAACCTAAGTCTTTAGAAAGGTTGGCGCTGTAGTGATTAATGGGGTCTTTGAGTCGGAAGTTCGACATGAGAATCCATCTGATTTTGCTGTAGATATCTGATTGAGACATGGGAGTGGATTATTTTAGTTTTTTTGATTTTAAGAATTGTGTAACCACATAACAAAACTTATGCCTTTTTTATTGTGGCAACTGGTAAGTAGATGAAAAATGCTACCATTAGGTTGCTTGCTGAGCAAAAAAAATTGAGAATAAATCGAACTAGCTAAAGCTTTGCCCCACCGTTCAAGTTTTTCAATAAAAAAAGCCGGCACATATAGGCCGGCACAAGTCAGACTTTGCTTTTATAGCTATTCTTCTAGGGTTTCATCTACAAAAACGCGGCTTTTTAGCTCTTTGTCAAGCATATAGATGCCATTTCCACTTTCTCCAATAAGCCGTAGGTTGTCAACTAGCTCCTGTGCATTGGCTTCTTCCTCTACCTGTTCGTCAACATACCAGTTGAGCATGCTCTTGGTAGCATGGTCTTTCTCTTCAATGGCAATATTCATAATATTGTTTATAAGAGCGGTCACATGCTGCTCGTGTTTTAAGGTTTCCTGCATGGCATGCAAAGGGCTGTTCCATTTTTCCGGAACTTCAGCAATGGGTTTAAGAATGGGCTGTTCACCCCTTTCAACTAAATAGTCGAAAAATTTGAGAGCGTGGCTTAGCTCCTCCTGCCACTGAACGCGCATCCAGTTGGCAAAGCCATTTAATCCATTTGATGCAAAATACGATGCCATGGCTAAATACATGTATGCCGACCAAATTTCGGCGTTAATCTGCTCGTTTATTGCGTTTAAAACTTTTTTGTTTAACATGATCATCAAGTTTAGGTTAATATTTTGGCTGATTTATTGTTGTAAAATTAGTGAATTGTAAGCTCACATGGATAACAGGAGGCTGTTATTTTTGTTTAGCTCCCATTTTAAAAAAGTTAATAACACTAATCTGTGATTCCTAAGGCACGCGCAAATCATCAACCCTAAAAGAAAAGGAGAGATTAGAAGCAAATCAACTTGAAAATCTTAACTTTGTAATGTGATGGCTTTTAGGGTATTGGTGAATCCTAAAGTATATGCAAAAACGTTTGATGTGATGAAATTACTAAAACCCATTAAAACGGTGTCTATCCTCAATCGGAAGATGGAGGATCCTGGTCAGCTGACCTTTACCGGGGATGACGAATCCCACGGCATAGATATTCAGCTGTTTACCTATAATCCGATAGAATGTAAGGAGGAGGTTCGGTTTCCTTGGAATGCCATTGAAAGGTTTGAAGAGGACGGGAATAGCTATTGGCTAAATAGTTATGGACTTCACGAAACCGAGTCGATAGCAGGTATTTGTAAACGGCAGGATATTCATAGCCTAGCGGTTCAGGATATTCTGGATGTTAACCAAAGGCCCAAATTTCAAGAGTACCAACACTTCTCCTTTTTAACGCTCAAGTCTATAGCTCCAAGTCACGATGGGATTATTACAGAACAGATTAGCTTTGTGCTTGGCGCTAACTACCTCATCTCTTTCCAAGAGCGTCAGGCCGATTTTTTTGATCATATCCGCCTCCGATTGCGTGAGGATAAGGGAGGCATTAGGGATCGAGGTACTGATTATTTGCTCTATACGCTACTGGAGTCTATACTGGACAACTATTTTAAAACCTTAAGTAAGCTGGATGAAGAGATCGAACATTTTAATTTTGTTGATTCAAATATAGAATTTTCGCCAAAGGTTTTAGCCACCATCGAAAGCTATAAACGGTTTGTATACTTTATCCGGAAGTCCATCCTTCCAATCAAAGAGTTTACTATGTTGGTTGAACGGGGAGAACTACAGTTTATTGAGGATAGGAATGTGAAGTACTACATGGAGATTAAAGACCTTTGCTTAATGGTGATAGACAGTAGTGATATGCTTTTTTCGTCCCTTGAGAGTAGCGCAAACCTATTTTTCTCCATGCAGGGGCATCGCACCAATCAGGTGATGAAAACTCTTACTGTAGTGGCAACCATCTTTATCCCTCTCACCTTTTTGGCTGGTGTCTACGGTATGAATTTTACCCATATGCCCGAGCTGCATTGGCAGTATGGCTATTTAGCCATCTGGATGGTTTTTATCAGCCTATTTATAGGAATGGTTCTCTATTTTTGGAGGAAGAGGTGGTTTTAAGTTCACATCCCAGCTATTCTATTTTTATTCATGAAATGCAAAAAAATTAGGGCTATGCCACACCATAGCCCTAATTTACTATGAGAAAATTTAAAAATTAACCTGGCTCTTAACGGTTAATGGGACATTCTAGTTAGTTTTAATAATTCTTATTTTAGTACCGTTCACATCCAAAATATAGATTCCGGATGCAAAATTGCTTAGGTCAACCAGTTTTTCTTTGGTTTGATGTATTAGTATTCCGTTGATATTAAGCACTTTCACCAGTACATCGCCTTCCATGTCCACATGCACTAAACCGTTCGTAGGGTTAGGATATACCCTTAGGGTCACATGGGAAAGGGTACCTACTCCAATTATGGAACTGAAGTTGGCCACCAGCTCTACATCCTGAGCAGGCATGGTGTAATCGAATGAGGGTTGGTTGCTCACCTCTTGGTTGTTTAGCGTCCAGTTTACAAACTGGTATCCCTCATTGGCCTGAGCGCTTACGTTGATGGTCTCACCCGCTTCAAACTCTCCGCCTTGGCTTACTGTTCCACCCTCTGATGGACTAGCGGTAAGTGTAAGGGTATAGGTTGGGATAAGCTCAAAGTTGGCTACCAGTTCTACA
>CAZKPD010000081.1:10424-11373 GCA_964554585.1 uncultured Rikenellaceae bacterium | reverse complement strand
GATTTCATTAATATCTATGGCAGCAAGCACTACGTTTACAAATTTGACGAATGGGCTTTTAGCCAAGAGGGAGCACGAGAGAAGTTGCAGTCGCATTTTCAAACCAGCGGTTTGAAAGGTTTTGGTATTGACAGCTTACGCCTTGGCGTAACGGCAGCCGGGGCAACCCTTTACTATCTTGAGCTGACCCAACACAGCAAAATTCAGCACATTTCCACCATTTCTCGCATTGATGAAGAAAAATATGTCTGGCTCGATAAATTTACCATCCGAAATTTAGAGCTGTTTTATGCTGTGAACGAGGGGGCCAAAACGCTGGTTGACGTTATTGACAAGACTGTATCCCCGATGGGTGGGCGACTCCTAAAAAAATGGATTGCCCTTCCGCTTAAAGACAGCAAGCCCATTTCGGAACGATTAAATGTGGTGGAATGGTTCTTAAGCAACCCCGACTCCTCCGCTCTTCTCAGGGATGAGATTAAGGGCATTGGCGACATTGAACGAATAATCTCAAAAGCATCTGCCGGAAGGATTAATCCACGGGAGCTGTTGCACCTTAAAAATGGGCTTACAGCCCTAGAAAACGTCAAAAAGATTTGCGATAATTCTAAAGAATCAACCCTACAGCGCATTGGCGAACAGATTACCCTATGTACACTTATCAGAGATAGGATTGAGAAAGAGATTACTGCTGATCCTCCCGTTCAAATTGGTCGAGGCCCAGTTATGGCAACCGGCGTAAACCCCGAGCTGGACGAGCTGCGAGATATCCTATACTCCGGTAAAGAATATCTGGTAAAACTCCAACAGCGAGAATCGGCACGCACGGGGATTCCCTCCCTCAAGGTGAGCTTTAACAATGTGTTTGGCTACTACATTGAGGTGCGTAATGCGCACAAAGATAAGGTCCCATCGGAGTGGATTCGAAAACAGACCCTAGTTTCTGCAG
>CAZKPD010000081.1:0-10414 GCA_964554585.1 uncultured Rikenellaceae bacterium | reverse complement strand
AAGATATTGGGTGCCGAGGAAAAAATCATGGCCATTGAGCAGCGTCTGTTCGATCAGCTGGTATTCAGCCTTTCGGAGTACATTGCATCCATACAGCTCAATGCCCACCTAGTGGCACAGCTGGACTGCCTACTCTCTTTTGCGCAAAGCGCACAAGAGAATAATTACTGCAAACCTACCGTAAACGATGGAGATGCCATAACCATTCAGGAGGGAAGACACCCTGTAATTGAAAAGATGCTCACTGCCGAACAGGAATATGTAAGCAACAATGTGGAGTTGGACAGTGAAAACCAGCAGATTATCATTATTACCGGCCCCAACATGTCCGGAAAATCGGCTCTTTTGCGCCAAACGGCACTTATTGTACTTATGGCACAAATGGGATCCTACGTTCCGGCACAATCGGCCACTATCGGCTTGGTCGATAAAATATTTACCCGCGTGGGTGCATCAGACAATATCTCGCTGGGCGAATCAACCTTTATGGTTGAGATGCTGGAGGCTGCCAGTATACTAAATAACATCTCCGATAGGAGCCTAGTGCTTTTAGATGAGATTGGCCGGGGAACCTCTACCTACGACGGAATTTCCATTGCGTGGGCCATGACCGAATATATCCACGAGAACCCCACGGGTAGGGCAAAAACCCTATTTGCCACCCACTACCACGAGCTGAACGACATGGAGGGGCATTTCCCAAGAATCAAAAACTACAATGTGTCTATTAAGGAGCTGAACAATAAGGTTATTTTCCTTCGTAAGCTAGTTCCCGGGGGTAGCGCGCACAGCTTTGGTATCCATGTGGCGCGTATGGCAGGTATGCCGCCCAGCGTAGTGAAAAGGGCCAACGATATCCTGAAAGAGTTGGAGAACACCTCGCAAGGTCGAGAACAAATCTCCCCTCGCCCCGGAGGCGAGTTGGCCACCAAACGTGAAGGCTTCCAGCTAAGCCTTTTCCAACTGGATGATCCGGTGCTTAAACAGATCCGCGATCAGCTGTTGGCCTTAGATATTAACAACCTTACCCCCATTGAGGCACTTAATAAGCTCAATGAAATAAAGCGGTTGACCGGGGTTCCCACAAAGTAGTAAGAGCAAAATCTTCTAAAAAAAAAGAGGCTGTCTCAAAAGTAATTTGACAGCCTCTTTTTTTATGCCTAAAACCTTGCTTATCTGATAACAAATGTGCATCTTTATCATTGAATATCAAATACATAAACAATCATGAAGCCTATTTTTAAGGAGTATAATCAGGGGCAAACCACGCTGTTTCCTGTAAGTTTAGAAAGTAAAATTTCTCAGGACTCACCCGCCCGATTAGTAAACCAAATTGTTGATGATCTCGACCTCAGCAAGATCCTATGCACATATAAGGGGGGCTGCAGCAGCTCCTACCCCCCACGCATGATGCTTAAGATTGTGATCTATGCTTATTTGAACAATATCTATTCGTGTCGTAAAATAGAAGACGCTGTACGTGATCGTTATACATTTACCTGGCTTGCAGGTGGTCTTGAACCGGATCATAATACCATCAATCGATTCCGCTCACAACGCCTAAAGGAAACGGTCAACGATATTTTTACACAGGTTGTCATCCTGCTGGTTGAAATGGGGTATTTAAGCTTGGATGTGGCCTATATGGATGGCACCAAAATAGAATCCCGTGCCAACCGCTACACCTTCGTGTGGCGTAAAACGGTTGAGAAGAGCAAAACCAAGCTGGAAGCGAAAATCCGTAAAGTGCTCGAATATATCGAAGAGGGGATTATGCAGGATGACCAGCCAGACGATGAGCCCCCTACCCCCATCAACAGTAAGGAGCTGAAGGAGCGTATCGCTGCAATCAACGCTTCCAATCAAACCGCCTCACGTACCCCAAAAGAGAAGAAAGCAATAGCCAGGGCGATGAGCGCCTTGGAGGGTAAGCATTTGCCCAAGCTGGAGGAGTACGAGCAGCACCTTGAGACCCTTGCCCATCGCAACTCCTACTCCAAGACCGATCCCGATGCCACTTTTATGCGGTTGAAGGATGACCATATGCAGAATGGGCAGCTTAAACCTGCTTACAACCTGCAGATCAGCACTGGGAACCAATTCTTAAGCCACTTCGATTTTTTCCCAAACCCAACCGACTTCCTGACTTTTAGGCCCTTTGTGGATGGTTTTAGGGCGCGTTTTCAGGAGAGGTTCGGCAGAGTTCTGGAGAGGGTGGTTGCAGACTCAGGGTACGGCAGCGAGGAGAACTATGACTACATGGATAGCCATGGAATTGAACCCTTTGTTAAGTTCCCCATGTTTCACAAAGAGCAGAAAAGGACATTCAGGAACAACGCGTTCATGCCTCAAAACCTTTTTTACAACAAAGAAGAAGACTTCTATGTGTGCCCCATGGGCCAGCGAATGGAAAGGGTTGGAGAGGCGCAGCGCAGATCGGATAGCGGTTTTACCTCTAGGGTAAGCCACTATCAGGCCAAAAACTGCATGCAGTGCCCGCTCAGGGGCCTATGCTTCAAGGCGGAGGGTGACCGGCGGATAGAAGTGAATCACAAGCTAAACCGACACAAAGAGAGGGCTCGAGAGCTGCTGACATCAGAAGAGGGGTTGTACCATCGCAGCCGACGGCCGATAGAACCCGAAGCAGTTTTTGGTCAGAGCAAATACAATAAGCAGTACTATCGTTTCCGCCACTTTGGGAAAGAGCTCATTGCCATGGATTTTTCCATATTTGCCATTGCATTTAATATTGGCAAGCTGCACAGAATAAGGAAAAACACGCATCAAAACAGAAAAAAGACCAACGTATTATCCCTATTTGATGTTCTTGCCATCCAATCAGGGGCAGATTACAAAAAAATACTTCAGGTTGATTCGTGTGCCTTTCAAAATCAAAAGTTAGCTGCATAAATAAAAAGGGGGCTGAATCACTTTTGATACAGCCCCCCCAGAAGAATTATCAAACCACTACATCTCTTCAGGCAGTTCATTCCCTGTAAATGCAGGGTATTTATCTGTCAAATAGGACATATAAAGCATTATTCTAGTCTCCCAGCGTAGCTGACCAGCAACCCATTGATAGAAGGATGCAGGATACTTTCCGGTAAAAAGAACTGCAAACCATGCAAAAAATATGAGTAGGGCCACAAACATCTTTCTAAAGAAAAGGATAAAATAGTGAGGTAGGTACACAAAGAAACCTCCGAAGAGCAGACGTACAAGCATCAACCCCCGACTAACTTTTGCCGGATATTCTACCTCAAGTGATGAATAAGTGTCAGTACCTTTAACACCAAACTTCGGGTAACCATCGGAAATATTAGACAAGCGGGTATTAATCCGCAATATCCAACGCAAAACGCCTACCTGAAAGTTGAAAAGCTTTTCCGGATATTTCCCGGTGAATAGAATTGCCCAAAAGGCAATAATCTTTAAAATTGATGCCCAGATCAGCACGAAGAGAAGGAGAAAACCGTGGGGCAACATGATGTAGAAAGCACCAAAAAAGGTTCTTGCCAAAAGCTGTAAACGTGAATACTTTTCTTGATGGGTAACTTTTAGTCTCATAATTGTATGGTTTTAGGGATAAGAAAAAATAACGTTATGCAATTTACATTAATTTATAAAATGCTCACTTATTTTTCGAAAATGTTTTTTTCTCCATTTACAGAAAAAAGCAAAGCTGCAAGTTAGCTTAGCACATAAAAATAGGGGCTTTGAGCCCCTATTCATTGTAACCAACCTATTCTACCAGCTCCCTCGGGCTCCACCCCCTCCAAAGCTGCCTCCACCCCCACCGGAAAATCCGCCAAAACTTCCACGTCCCGAAGAGAAGTTGCCAAATCCGCTACTGCTACTGCTTCTTCCTCTCATGCCCGACATGGTTCCAATGGCAGCACCCAATGGGAGTCCACTACCCATGGTTCGTCCTTTCCCTTTTTTCCCTCCTAGGATAAAGGCCAAAACTATCATAAACAGCAAAAAGACAATACCAAAAAGGCCAATCTCGGCATCACTATCATACTGGTCGGCAGAGAATTTCCCCGATGCCAAATTCATCATAACGGTTGTGGCATCTTCTAACCCCTTGTAGTAGTCATTCTCCTTAAACGAGGGGATTAGCTCACGCTCCATAATACGCTTGGCAAGGGCATCGGGAATTACATCTTCTAACCCATAGCCGGTACCAATAAAGGCCTCCCCACGTTCATTCCCTTGTGGAGGTTTAACCAGAATAATGGCACCATTATCCTTACCTTTTTGTCCAATCCCCCATTGTTCGCCCAATTGAATGGCATAGTCGGCAATATCATACCCCAACAAATCATTCACAATCACAATATAAATTTGCGTTGATGTGGTATCGTGGTAATTTCGGAGCTTTTGTTCCAACCCCTGCCACTCTTGTGGGTTTAGCAATTCCGAAAAATCGTTTACTAACCGGGGAGGAGTCATGGGTGATGGCAATTCCTGCGCATGCAGCAACCCACCCATTCCCACCAACATGAGGGCTAAAACCAGTTTTAATCTGTTTTTTATTCTCATAATCATTTACCTTCCATATGATATCTCGTCGGGCAGCTCGTTTAGGTCGTCACTTTGGTACGGAAAAAACTCTTTAAGCTTTTCCCCGGCCATTTCAATCCCTTTGGATAATCCTAACGTAAAGTCACCATCCTTAAAATGTAAAAGCATTGTTTCCTTGATGGTCTCCCAAAAATTTTCAGGGACGTTTACGTTAATACCCGCATCGCCTAAAATTGCAAATTGCTTATCGTGGGTGGCCAAATAGAAAAGTACGCCGTTACGAAGCTCTGTTTGGTGCATTTCGAGCATGGCAAACACATTGGCAGCCCTATCCAAAACGTCGCCCTTACATTTTTTCTCTACGTGAACCCTAATCTCGCCGGAGGTGTTGAGCTCCGCCTGTTTTATGGCATTGACTATCTGTTGCTCCTGCTCTTTAGTGAAATGAACGTTTTGCATCTTTTGTAATTTTGATTGCAGATATATTCGGCACCCTACATGCCGAACTCTACAGATGGGGCTTTGCTTGCGCCCTGATCGGCCTCAAAGTAGGCTTTTTTCTCAAAGCCAAACCATCCGGCATAGATTACCCTTGGGAATCCGCGAATGTAGGAGTTATAGGTTTGAACCGACTCGTTAAACTTCCTGCGTTCAACGGCTATCCTATTCTCTGTGCCCTCCAGCTGGGCCTGAAGCTCCAAGAAATTTTCGTTGGCCTTCAGCTCGGGGTAGCTCTCCACGGTCATCAGCAAGCGTGAAAGCGATCCGCTAAGTTCTGCCTGAGCTTGTTGATACTGCTGCATATTTGCCTCGGTAAGATTGGTTGGATCAATGGTAACCTGAGTAGCCTTAGCGCGTGCCTCAACCACTTGGGTTAGAGTTTGCTGCTCAAAATTGGCATACCCTTTAACGGTATTTACCAGATTGGGAATCAGGTCCATTCTGCGTTGATACACATTTTCAACGTTGGCCCATTGAGAGGTTACACCCTCCTCCATTTTAACCATGTTGTTGTAGCCACAGCTGCTAAAAAATGGCACTGCCACGATAAGTGCCAACAAGTAAACAATCGATTTTCTCTTCATCATTAAAGTGTTTTAGTTTGGTTTAGTATTGAGGTTTTGGGGTTGCAAAAAGTATGCAACAGCTACACAGCATTTATACAAAAAAAACGATCAAATAATTGTACCTTTACAAACTGAAATTAAGTAAACTAAATGATATGACCAACGATTCTTTTAAAAATTCCATACTACAAGGGATTCCTGATGAGTTACCCCAACCGCAACCTTGGGAATCGGGCATTAACCATGCCCCTAAACGTAAAGAGATTCTTACTCCTAACGAGAAAAGATTGGCCATAAAAAATGCGCTACGCTATTTCCCCGAGAAACATCATGCCATTTTGTCAAAGGAGTTTGCCCAAGAGTTGGAAGCGTACGGACGAATATATATGTATCGCTTTCGCCCTAGCTACAAAATAACCGCCCGAAGCCTTGAGAGCTTCCCGTACAAATCGGTACAAGCTGCCTCAATTATGCTCATGTTGAGCAATAATTTGGACTATGCTGTGGCACAACATCCGCACGAGCTGATAACCTACGGTGGAAACGGTGGCGTTTTCCAAAACTGGGCTCAATACCTGCTCACCATGCAATACCTAGCCGAGATGACCGACGAGCAAACCCTAGTACTCTACTCAGGCCATCCCATGGGGCTATTCCCCTCGCATAAGGATGCACCACGAGTGGTGGTTACCAACGGAATGATGATACCCAACTATAGCAAAAAGGATGATTGGGAAAAATTTAACGCCCTAGGCGTTACCCAGTACGGACAGATGACCGCCGGATCATTTATGTATATTGGCCCACAAGGCATTGTTCACGGCACTACCATTACTGTTCTCAATGCCGGACGAAAGCGTTTGAAGGCTGGAGAAACCGATTTGAAAGGCAAACTGTTCGTGTCGTCAGGTTTAGGCGGAATGTCGGGAGCACAGCCTAAGGCTGGTGTAATTGCTGGTGTAGTTAGCCTAATTGCAGAGATTAATCCCAAAGCAACCAAGGTACGCCATAGCCAAGGATGGGTGGATGAGGTGTACGACAATTTGGATAAGCTTATGCCACGCATTAAGGAAGCTATGGCAAATAAGGAGGCAGTATCTATTGCCTATCAGGGCAACGTGGTGGATCTTTGGGAGCGACTGGCTGCAGATAAGATTAAGGTGGATTTGGGTAGCGACCAAACCTCTCTGCACAACCCATTTGCAGGAGGTTACTATCCCGTAGGACTGTCGTTGGAAGAGTCCAATAAGCTAATGGCCGAGAACCCCGAACTATTTAAGGAAAAGGTTTACGAAAGTCTGCGCAGGCAGGTTAAGGCCATCAATACGCTTACCGCCAACGGTATGTACTTTTTCGACTACGGAAATGCATTCCTTTTGGAATCGAGTCGTGCAGGAGCCGATATTATGGGAGAAAACGGGCTATTCCGTTACCCTTCATATGTTCAAGATATTATGGGCCCCATGTTCTTCGACTACGGATTTGGACCATTCCGCTGGGTATGTACCTCATCGGATCCAAAGGATTTGGAAACCACCGACCGAATTGCACAGCAAGTGCTTGAGGGGATAGCCAAAACTGCCCCTGCCGAGATAATAGGACAGCTGGAAGACAATATTCACTGGATTAAAGAGGCCGGCCCCAATAAATTGGTGGTGGGCTCACAGGCACGCATCCTTTATGCCGATGCGGAAGGAAGGATTAAAATTGCCGAAGCGTTTAACAAAGCCATTCGCGAGGGCAAGATTTCAGCACCTGTGGTGCTTGGGCGTGACCACCACGACGTGTCGGGAACCGACTCACCCTACCGTGAGACCTCAAACATATACGACGGCTCGCAGTTCACTGCCGATATGGCAGTTCACAATGTGATTGGCGACTCATTCCGCGGTGCCACGTGGGTTTCCATCCACAACGGCGGTGGCGTAGGTTGGGGCGAGGTAATCAATGGTGGTTTTGGGCTTACCCTTGATGGTAGTGATGATGCACAACGCCGTTTGAGCATGATGCTACATTGGGACGTAAACAACGGTATTGCCCGCCGTAGCTGGGCGCGCAACAAAGAGGCCATGTTTGCCATAAAACGTGAAATGGAGCGTACCCCTAACCTAAAAGTTACCATCCCATATATAGCCAGCGACCGGGTGATTGACGAAGCGCTAGGAAAATAACTCACTTATGGTGGATAGGCTCTTGAAGGGCCTACCCACTTCCCATATAATGCAAATCTACCATGAATAGAAACCCGAATGGCATCAAGAAAAGGCTAACGGCATTGTCGCTGGTTTTTATTTTTTTTCTTATGGTTGGTGCCTCTTGTGATAAACCCAACAACTATCCAAAAAACTCAGTATTAGGCCCCTGGCGATGTACTGAGGAGAGCAGCTATCACAACTTTAGGAAATACAATGTGAGCATTGAGCTGCAAGGGTATGATTCAACGGAGATTATAATTCTCAATTTGTACAATTTGGGTTATGATGTGGAAACCTATGCTACCATTAAGGATACCGTAATCACCATTCAGCACACCAACCAAATGATGCACGATATTGCCGGGATAGGACACATAAAAAGGGATTTTAGTGCCATAGTTTGGCAATTCTCATACATGGGCAACCATGCCGACCCAGTGGTTGATGCACTATTTACCAGACCCTAACCCCATATGGCCATTCCGAATAAGCGGTATGGCACAAATAATTTAGCAACTTAAATCTAAAAAAACATGGCAAATATCGGTTTGCGAAATCAGCTAGAGGTAGTAAAAACGTTAGATTTTGGTTGCTACCTAGACGGGGGTGAGCATGGTGAAATCCTTATTCCCATCAGGTATGTACCCCAAGGTACAGTGGTGGGCGATACGCTGGATGTGTTTATCTACTTCGACTCTGAGGACCGTATTATTGCCACCACTCAGGAACCTCATATTATGTTGGGCCAAGTAGCCCGACTACAGGTGGTATCAACAGCTCCAATGGGTGCCTTTTTGGACTGGGGGCTTACCAAAGATCTGCTTGTTCCGTTTAAGGAGCAGAAGCAGCGCATGGAGCAAGGCAAATGGTACACTGTAGCCCTTTATATTGACCATGAAACCGACCGGCTTGCCGCATCGGCAAAGGTTGAGCAGTTTTTGGATAATACCCCGCCCGAATTTGAAACGGGACAAGAGGTTGACCTACTCATCTTTTCAAAAACAGAGCTGGGCTATACGGCCATTATTAATCATACCCACACAGGGGTTCTCTACCACAATGAGGTTTTTAAAACCCTAAAAATAGGCGAACGGCTAAAGGGCTATATCAAAAAAGTACGTGAAGATGAGAAGATTGACCTTATCCTAGACAAGCCGGGATATGGAAAGATTGATGATATTTCGAAAGAAATTCTGGAGAGACTAAAGCACAGCGGCGGATACTTATCCCTTACCGATAAGAGTGAACCCGAAACCATTTACTACTACCTTGGCATAAGCAAAAAGGTGTTTAAAAAGGCCATTGGTTCCCTCTACAAAAACCGGCTTATCAGCATTGATGATGACGGTATAAGGCTAATTTCGGGCAGATAGGCTTCAATTTTCGATACAATCAGCTGATTGTACCCTTTTGTTGAAAACAACGCAAATTTGAGGATTGTTGATTAGTGCCTTAAAATTTGTTCCATTTTTTTACCCTTTGCCAGCTTGTCCAAGCTCCTCCCCAAAGCTATCAATTACGGCCTGAAAGAGCTCTTTAGACAGAATGGGTTTGGTGATATACTGATTGCCTCCGGCAAGCCTTGCGGCTTCCATATCCTCAGGCGAAGCAAAGGCCGATTGGACAATAATATGTACCTCACTATTAAAAGCCCTGATGGCTCTTATGGCATCCAGCCCGCTCATGTCGGGCAGCTTAATATCCATAAGTATCAGGTTGATATCCTTATTATTTTTAAGCAGTTCTACGCTTTGTCCTCCCGTTTCGGACATATAGATGCGATTGGCATAGGGAGCAAGCAGGTCGTGAAGGTAGACGGAAGAATACGAATCATCCTCTGTAATAAGAATACTCAAATGCTTACCCAGCTCTTCAAGGGTACTCTCATTGGTGCCAGTATCTTCTGTGTCCTTAGTTGATGCATTAAACGGAACACTGAAACGGAATATTGATCCCTTGTCGGGTTCCGACGTTAGGGTTATTTCACCTCCTAAAATGGCTAAATAGGACTTGGTGATAGAAAGCCCCAACCCAGCACCTTCATACTGCCTAGCCAACGATGTATCGCCCTGTACAAAGCGTTCAAAGATTCGACTCTGTTTATCTTTTGCAATTCCAACTCCTGTGTCGGACACCCAAAAGTTAACCGAATCTTTTTCGAGGGAATACCCATAATCTATGGCCCCATCTTGGGTAAACTTAAGAGCATTTTTCAATAGATTGGAGATAATGGAGTTTAGCATCTGCCTATCGGTAGACATAACCAGCGGCGGCAAGGGTTTCCCTCCGTTCAACGAGAGGGTATTCCCTCTTTTTTGTGCCTCCAAGCTAAAGAAACGGAATGTTTCTGCCATTAGTTGGCCTATATCCTCGGTGGTAAAATGGGGGGTTACCTGCCCGGTTTCAATCCTCGAAATATCTATCAGGTTATTTACCAGCTCCAACAAGCGAACCCCGCTCTGCTCAATAATCTCGGTAAATTTCAAGCGGTTCTCTTCGGATAGCTGCGGACGCTTTAGTAGCTCCGTAAATCCGATAATACCGTTCATGGGTGTTCTGAGCTCATGGCTCATGTTGGCCAAAAAGGCCGACTTTAGCCTATCATTCTCCTCGGCCTTGTTACGT
>CAZKPD010000080.1:0-11398 GCA_964554585.1 uncultured Rikenellaceae bacterium | reverse complement strand
ATTTCTTCCCGCTGAGCTCTCCGGAACTAAGATTTACGAACCACAAAGCAACCGAAAAGAGCAAGAGATTGATGCACTCCTTAAAGGGATATGGGGAGAAAGATACAAGGGCACATAGCCCAACTTAATTGCAATTAAACTTTTGCCTGAACGCCAAGGAAAGCGTCAAGCTTTTTCAATAATAGATCAGCATTAATGGGCTTGGCAATATAATCGTCACACCCTGCCTGTAAACATTTTATGTTATCATTGGGCAGCGCATAGGCCGTTTGGGCCACGATAACTATCTGTTTGTTCAACTTCTTAATCCTTTTAGTCGCCTCTACCCCATCAATCTTCGGCATTTGGATATCCATAAGGACCAGGTCAACATTACTGTTCTCTTTACAATACTGTACAACCTCTTCGCCATCCTTCATCCACACTATAGAGGCCTTCGTTTTGGAGAGTATGGCATTCAGAAACTTGAAATTGGTATCCACATCATCGGCAATTACAATTTGCCGATTCTCCCAGTTATAACTTTTTTCTAGCTGAGCAAAAACAGCCGGAACCCCATCCTTGTATATAATCTCTTCATAGGGAATGCTAAATGTAAACACAGAGCCTTCTCCAACGACAGATTCAACCCTAATGCTCCCTCCCATCATCTCAACAATATGCTTACTGATAAATAACCCTATTCCGGTTCCCCCATACATACGAGTTGAACCTTCCTCCACTTGTCGAAATTTATCGAATATGTTCTGCTGCATATCCTCCGGAATCCCTATACCGGTATCGCGTACATAGAATTCAATAAACCGATCGCCCTTTTTAGTTTTATAACCAAACTCAACTTGTCCTTTATGGGTAAATTTGATGGCATTGTTTAACAAATTGGAAATGACCTGATGCAAACGCTGGCTATCCACTAGAAGGTGGTTCTGCTCCTCTTCATTAAAGTTTTTCAACTTTAAGTCCAAATGAGCTTTCTCTTGCTGAACTCTAACCTCATCATAAAAGGTAAAGAGGTCAAGCATAAGATTATCCAGATTAACCACTGTTTTGGTAAAAGAGAGTTGGCCTGCTTCAATTTTTGAAAGGTCAATAATATCATCAATAAGGTTTATGAGCACATTGCCATTATGGGAGATGATATCTAAAAATCGGTGCTGAATATCCCTTTCCAACTCCTCCTTTTTTAGAATTTGTGCAAATCCCAAGATACCATTCATGGGCGTACGAATCTCATGGCTCATGTTTGCCAAAAAGTTTGATTTTAGCAAGTCAGCCTCATCGGCAATCCGATTCGCTTCCTTAACCTTAACCTTCAAATCATCCACATCCTTTAGGAAGATGGAATTGAGCTTTGCAAGGTGATTATACTCAGCCTCTTTGTTTAAAAGAGAATCTTTTAGATCACCCAGTTGCTTTAAAAGCGCATCCATACTCACTTCGAGGCTTTTACTTTTTTTTCGTAGCCTCAGTTTCCCTCTAAAAGCGATAATCAGTCCTGCACAAAGAACTGCTATTACTAGAATAATAAGGATAATATATGGAAGTGATAATATGGGTTGAACCAAAAGTAACCCCACAGCAAGCATATTGGTTGATTTCACCTCACCTTTTGGTTTATGGTTTGCCGGTAGTAGTGGCTGTAGCATGGCCTTTAAGTTTCTTTAATAACAAGGAATTAGGTTGCTCTTTATTTACCCAATCAATCATTAGCAAACTAAACCTTAAAAATAAGTAAAATAGATCACTTTTCGTATTCCTTTCAATAAATAAATGTATGAAGAATTTGAAAAAAACGGTTATCCCTCTATCAAAAGAGGCAGACAATCAGGCTTAACTATAAAAGCCTGATTGTCTGCCATTAAAGAATATAATGCAATTTCCTTTGTGTAAGGAAATGAGCAGTTTATCAAAAGAGAATGCCCAAGCTAAAAATCCACTGAGGATTTCGTTGATCAAAGCTGTAAACCTTGTCAGAAATGGTCAATCCATTCCCTAATTTACTCAAATTTCCTTCGTATTTCACATCTAAGGTGATATACTTATACAGATCTAGTCCGGCTCCAAGTTGATATCCAAAGGTTGCCCTATTATAGCTGTTTTGCACAGGACCAACTGCGATATTCTTTATATCGTTGGCCAATCCATCCTCGTTGCTCAGCATAAATGAAGCTACAGGACCAAACCCCAAACGGGCCATTCCAAACTTCCATCCAATCATAACCGGAATATCCAACTTATTAAACTTTTGCTCTGCAAACTGTTTAGGTTTGCTTATGCCGTCTGTGATTTCGGTAATTACAATTTCTCCTTTAGACTGTGTAAGTAGTAATTCGGGTTGGATGAAAAGGCTCATAATTTGAATTCGAGTTACCAAACCAAAATGGAGTCCCAACTTAGCCTCGCCCTGTTCAATAAGGAGATCATGGTCTGTTCCAAGCGTTATGGGAGTTTTGTCAACCTGAACGGTTGATACATTAACTCCACCTTTTACTCCAACCCTCACAAATTGTGCATGTAACGATGAGGAGATAAGTAAAATAGTACTGAATAGTAAAACCAGATATTTATTCATAAGAATCGTTTTTTAGTTATGATTTAAGATTAAGTAGTTGTACGAGTAGTAACAAAGTTTATGCCTAAAACAGTGGGCTAAACATGCGTGCGAACGATTCTTTAAAAGTTTGGATTCCTCTACGTTTACTCCACTCCTTGATACAGACCTTTTTACACCTTCCAAGATCTTTCACAAATTGGGATTCCAGCTGAATGGTCAATTCCTCATCGTAAACCATAGCTAGGAGTTCAAAATTATCCTCAAAGCTACGAATATCCATATTAGCAGATCCAACTGAAGCAAATCGGCCATCAATCATCAAGATTTTGGAATGGTTAAATCCTCCCTGAAAAAGAAAGACCTCAATGCCAGCCTCAAGCAATTCGGAAACATATGACATTGAACTCCAGTAAACAATGGTAGAGTCTGATTTTCCGGGGAGCATAATTTTAATATTAACTCCTGAGAGCGATGCGGTTTTCAAGGCGGTTAGAATGCTCTCGTTGGGAACAAAATAGGGCGTTGCGATATAGATATTTTTTTTGGCCCGAGTAATGGCTGAGAAAAAAGCCTGCATAATTGAAGACCAGTCAGAATCGGGTCCACTTGCCGTAACCTGTAAGGCATGCTTCTCATTGGGGATATGCTCAGGAAAATACTTTTCTCTCCCGGGAATAATAATTTTACTCACAAAGTACCAATCAATGGAGAATATGACCTGTAGCGATCGCACTGCCTCCCCTTCAATACGCAATACAGTATCATACCATGTTCCCAACATACTATCTCCCTTATGGTATCTATCGGCAATGTTCATTCCTCCCATAAATCCAATTCTACCATCAATCACAATAATCTTACGGTGATTCCTATAATTTACCTTGCTGGTCAGAAAAGGAAAGGCAACCTTCATAAAGGGATAAACCTGAGCTCCGGAATCCTTAAGCTCAGCAATAAAACGTTTTGAAAGTTTCCAGCTCCCCACATCATCATATATTAGCCTTACTTCCACACCAGTTTTGGCTTTAGCGATAAGTTTATCCTTAATTCGAATACCTATATCGTCACTAGCCACAATATAAAACTCAAGATGTATACTTGTTGTTGCATTGTCAATGGCCTCAATAATAGACTGAAAGGTAGAAGATCCGGTTTGAAGAATTTTAACCGAATTACGTAACGTGAGTAATGCCTTACTGTTATTTAATAGTAGAGTGATAATTTTTATATTATCGGCTACAGCCGGAATATCCACATACTTATTAGAATTTATTTCCAGCAGCTGATTTTGGGTCATTACCTCAATCTGCTGGAGGTCGCTTAGTCCTTTTCGGCTGAATATTTTTTGTTTACGATGGTTTTGACCAAAAAAGATGTAAAAAATCAGCCCAATTACGGGTAACAGGAGAAGAAAAAGTACCCACACACTTGTTTTAGCAGGATCACGCTTTTCGAGAATAACCAATACTACTGTAGATACTATGGTAAAAAGGTAAATGGCCCAAATGATAACCATCAGGTTTTTAACTATTACATCGTTCCAAATATCAAGTAGCATTAATTATGGAATACAGTATGATTGTTATTCGAGCACAAAAATGCAGTATTTTAAATAGTGGTATAACTACGTTATCCTTCGTGTCAATTTGCGTTAAATATAATGATTTCATTAACACGGGCAAGGTGTTTTGCTTACAAGGTTAATCTGCCACAATAGAAAATTGGGCTAAGAGGATTGAGGCGATACTTTACTTTAAAAGTTAATGCCCAAATTAGAAATAATGATGGGATCGAAATGAGGGTAATAATTATTTAACGGCTCCTCGTCCTCATTTGCAAAAACGATAAAAGGTTCGAGAATTCCTTCATGCTTATTATAATACCATTTGCAATCTCCAATCACTTCTTCGGAAGGAAAAGTCTTAAAATCAATAAAAAGATGTCTGTTGGCAAAATTGGCAATCTGCTTATCTGAAGGGTAATTTAAAAACTCTTTTACGTCAAAAGATATGGGAACCATAAAACCTGTATGCTCAATAAACCCTCCCATTATTATAAAAGGAGCGATGGAGCTGAAATTAGTGTTACTAAAATAATCTGTATGAGTTAGGCCCTGATATGTTATTTCCACATCCAAACCGTGAAAAGCCAAGTCATCCTTACCATATCTCTTTAAATAGGTAACATCCAATCCCTCATCCTGATCTTGCAGCATTACCATAGCATAGGTTCCATAGGGATAAATTGAAAAATACAAATCCATATCTACATTATCGGATGATTCCCAGAATTCATATTTTATAAGCACCAATGGTTCAGACTGAAAGCGGAGTTCAATCTCCCAAGAATTTGGGCTGTTAATGCTGGAAACACCATATTTTGTAAAAGAAAGTTCTACCTCATCGAACTCTGACAGCCCGGAAGAAAATATATAGATGAGTTCATCTCCCTCCTCTACCAATGTCCATGATTCACTCTCCCCATTCCATGAATATACACCGCTTGTATTATATGCTTCATGTGTTACATACTCCTTAGATAAAGCAATGAGATGTAAAACATTGGGAACCAACCTATTTTCGAGCATTGTACTGCGAAAAACACTATAATAAGCACCCATCTTAGGCACTTCGGCATAAGCCTTCTCCATCAGCTGATCAAATTGAGTAAGAATTGGGGCCACCGGCGAGGCATCAAAATGCCCAATCATATTTTTGTATTCCTGTGAAGCTAGTGAAAACAGTTCGATAGCTTTATTCTTATCCATAACATCTACCTTCTCCTTTTTACAAGAAGCAAAGGATACAATCAGAAAAAGAAAAGCTAGTGTATATAATAAGAACCGTGGTTTCATCCGTACAAAATTCTAATGTCATTAATATATAATAAGTTACGATCTTGACCTTAACACTCTTTAACGCTCGGATGGAACACCCATGGTTTGGCTGCGCCGAACTCGCAAAAAACGCTCGGTTGTTCATCGGTGTTTACCTTCGGTGAGCTCGCAAGCTCGGTTGCGCAATCTGCATTAAATGGGTGTTTCATAATACATGTTCTAAAGATTGGAATTTTATTACAATGGTTCTTTAAAAATAGTATAACAAAATGAATTACAAAGGGTAAAAAGGATTTTATACTTTAGAGCAGATAACCTCTTTAACGATGGGATTATTTTTTAGCACATCAATGATTTTGGCAAAATGCTCACACTTATGCTCATCAAACTGAATGGTTAAAAGGGTTACATCATTCTCCTTTTCTAGAGAGAAGCTCTGAATTTTAAGCGATGGATCAGAAAATAGCTCTTTCAGCAAACTGGAAGCATCCTCTTCCTGCTTTATAATAATTTTAAGTGACTGTTTTGCAAATCGTTTAGTATAGATTGATTCTAGTGGCTGCAGGGCCCATAGGATAATTAACGCAATTACAGTGGTAACTGCTGCGGCAAAGTATAATCCACCCCCAGTGGCCAAACCTATAGCAGCCACAGTCCACAGACCGGCCGCAGTAGTTAAACCTCTAACGGCTCCCTGACGGAGAAAAAGAATTGTGCCAGCACCAATAAAACCAATCCCGCTAATTACCTGTGCCGCCACCCTTGAGGGGTCTAAACCCACATGCTCATTACCAAGTATATCGGCAAAGCCAAATGCAGAAACTATCATGGCCAAACACGCGCCCACACTAACCATCATGTGGGTTCGTAGTCCAGCAACCCAATGCTTACGCTCTCGCTCTAACCCGATGAGACCTCCAAAAAGAGCAGCTAGGCTAAGACGTAGTAAAACTTCTGTCCAAACAAGCATATGTGTAATTTTTGTCTAAAAAAACTCTTCCGTAAAATCTTTTTTACTTAAAGTGTGATATCATTTGATTAAGGCTCTCCGATAAAACCTTTAGCTCTCCGGACCTCTCCACAAGATCTTCACTGGTAGTAGCATTTTGCTGTGTAACCAAGTTTAGCTGGTGCATGGCATGGTTTATTTGTGTAACCCCTGAATTCTGCTCTGCACTAGCCGTTGCAATATCTTGGATTAGTGAAGTTATGTTAGAGATTTCTGCAATTAACGAAAGCATCAATTCAGAAGACTTTTCGGTGGCAGTAACACTCCTATCTGCCAGGGAAACAATTTCGTCGGCTGCAGATCTACTGCGTTCCGCAAGTTTACGTACTTCGGCTGCTACTACAGCAAACCCTTTTCCATGCTCACCTGCACGTGCAGCCTCAACAGCTGCATTCAATGCCAAAATATTGGTTTGAAAAGCAATGTCATTTACAACAGCTATCCGATCAGAGATATGCTTGATAGAAAGTAAGCTATCCTTAGATGCATGTTCGACTTTGCCTATGCCTTGAGCTATAGTATTAGAAAGCAGTGCCGCCTGGTGTGAGTTTGCTGCATTATTCTGAATACTAACTGATATTTGATCCATTGAGCTAACAACCTCTTCAGCCGACGCTGCTTGATCATGAGCTCCACGTGAAAGTTCTTCAGCCGAAAGCTGCATTTGATTCCCAGAAATACCGATGGTATCAGAAATATCTTTAAGTGTTTTTACAATTTCCCTGAGATTTAGGGTCATACTCCGAAGAGCATTTGCCAAGTTGCCAATTTCATCGTTTTGGTAAACCTCCAAATCTGCTTTCAAATTGCCTTCAGCTATTGCTGAGGCAAAATCAACCTCTTTAGTTAAAGCAACAACCATGCGTTTGCTAAACCTTTGAATGACAAACATGAGTACTACCGAAAGGATAGAAAAAGCAACAAAAAGAATTCGCACTCTCTGTAAATTGTCAAAAAACTCATCCTCATAAAATGTTACTGTAACGTATGCATCATATGGTTTGAAATATCGAACATATTGCCACTTTGGCCTTTTATCTACAGAAAAATTATACCTAAAATATCCATGAGAGTCTTCAAAAGAAAGTCTTTGCTTATGATTGGGGGTTGAAAATTCGTTGGTTCCCTCCTTAAAAGGATGAATAAGGTAGTTGCCCGCACGAGTAACCAAAAAGGGATACCCTGTTTCATAATACTTTTTTACTTCGAAATAAGGTTTTAAAAGCAAGTAATCTTCTTCTGTAAATCCATTACCTCCAGTTTGATAATCAGCCATTTGCATAATCTCAGCCAAATCAACTAAACTCTCAGACATATAGGAGTGGGCATCGCTAAACGTTTTGCTTATTTGCCCTCTATACATTGAATATAAGGCTATTAAAGCAAATAGCAGGAATATTCCGTACGTTAGGTTTAGCCTAGTTCCTATCCTAATCCTTTTGAAAAAGTTAAAAATATTCATAAAGTAAAAGTTTACAGGTTACTGTTCATTATTGTCTGATGGCACCTAAAAGTGCACTAGTGCTAATGTATGGTTAACGAATGAGAGCATGTTAAGTTGCAGAAAAATATGAATAATATTACTACATGACACTTATCTTTTTCACTTTTTAGTTGAAAGGATAACTACTATAGCTGTAGGGGTAAGTGAAGAATAGGGACAACATAACTTATTTCAGAGATTTCAAAAATCCCTGATGCAGACTTGCTTTTATCGATACCTTCTGAAGCCGATTGTTTTGCTGTATAAGCAATGTTACTAAAACAAGCCAAACACACCATTGGGTGTATATCCTAAAAAGCGCAACCAAGTTTCACCCCAAATAATAATCATAAACCATGTAATAGTCAACATGGTTAACCCAAATTTGGCGATATCAGACCAGCTGTAATGGTCGGTAATATATAATAAAGCTGCAGGTTTACTATTGAAAGGCAAAGCGTAAACATGCTCAATGAGCAAAGCCACAGGTATGGCTAGGCTAACCACCGGATAACCAAATTTCTGCGCAGTTCCAATAGCAATTGGAATAAATATTAACGCTCTCATGGTTTTTGACTGGAAGAAAATCGCACTAACTAGCATGATACCTGTTAGAAAAAGATAAAATATATGGAATGGAGTATCGGCAGTAAACCCTAAGCCATCATACATGGCATTTACAGAGAGCATCGCTAAATCTGTAGCATCCAATCCGGCTCCCAACGAATAGGCACCAGCCGAGAACAGTAGCAGATGCCAAGGGATATCCACATCGTTCCATCTAACCACACCAATTTTGGGAGTAAGGGCAATTACCGCCCCAATAAACACAACGGCAGTTTGGCTAATGCCATGCATAGAGTCAGTTGCCCAAAGGGAAAGAACCCCTACAAATATTGCAATAGACTTAATCTCTGCTAGGGTGATTGGCCCCATCTTATGGAGTTCTTCCTTAAGCCTAGCCATCCCTCCCTCAATTTGAGGTTCTTTCTCCTCCTTTTTCATGGGAAATATGAGCTTTGTGCCCACAAACCAGCCAATTAGAAGCATTAAGACCATAAAAGGGAATGCGGCAAACATCCATTTTTGATAGGAGTAGGATTGCTGTCCCAGAGCCCCTGCGATCAGCGCACCCGCTAAAAGAGTGGCCCCTGAACCGGTAAGGAAACCGCTGGAGGCTGAGGTAATTTGAAAAAGGTTCTGGATAACCAGATTTCGACCAAAATTATTACGATTATCACCACCCGTAGCTCCGTATACCGCAGCGACCACCATAAAAATGGGAAGCATAATGGCAGCCTTTGCAGTAGTGGCCGATATAAATGCAGTTAACACCACATTGATAATCATAAAACTAAAAAAGATCCATGTGGAGTTTTTCCCAAATCGAACGATAAACCAAAGGGCAAAACGTTTGGCTGCTTGTGTTTTCACAAGCATACTGGCAAGAACAAAGGAAAGAATATTGAGCCACATTACAGGGTGTCCCAGCTGATGGTAAATATCTATCTCCTTTGCAACACCCGTGAGCACCAACGTAATAATGAGCATCAAGGAAGTTAGATAGTTAGGAATAGCCTCTGTAATCCAAAGGATAATGGCTGCCACAAAAATGGCGAGCATGGCATAGTTAATCCTTGAAAAACCCTGTGCTCCCACTTCACCCAGTCGCTTGAGTGCAGACTTACCCAAAAGTTCAGGGTTTATATCATTTAAAAAGCTGATATTGGAAAAAAAATAGATAGCGATAAAAGCAATGATGGCCAAGGGACCTCCTGCTAATGCCATATACTTTTCAAATCCTGACTTTTTTCTTTGTGGGAGCTTCTCGATCTTGTAATTGTTCATATCGAGAATGTCAAAATCCTTTGCTACAGGTGCCATCTGTTCTTTTATTTGAAGTTATATAATCAGTATTCCAAATATTGCCGGGAGGGAACCTCCCTACCCGACACTATTTGAAATGTGCCCCAATTACCATTTGGTAAATGGATTTTTCATAAGCATGGAGTTGTAGTACTTTACATCTCCGGTTACCTCTTGCCCAAGCCAATCAGGGATTTCAAAAGCCTCATCTTCTGATGCTAATTCAACTTCAGCAACAACAAGACCCTCATTTTCTCCATAAAACTCGTCTACCTCAAAGGTGTGCTTTCCTGCCGGAACCAAATAGCGAGTTTTATCAATTACTCCGGGTTCGCAAAGCTTAAGGAGCTCATTTACCTCACCCACGGGAATCTCTTTTTCCCATTCGTAGCGGCTAGCACCCGATTGGCTGCCAATCCCCTTGATGGTGATAAACCCTTTTTCACCTTTAACCCTAACCCGTACAGTTCGTTCAGGAACTGATGAGAGATATCCTTGGGTTATTCGGGTTGCTTTTGTGGTGAAGGGCTTAAAATCTCCTTTTACCAAAAATTTTCTTTCTATCTCTTTTGCCATGGCTACTCATTTGCTAATGGTTTGTCAATCATACCAATTACACGCTTAATGGCTTGCAGATAATTTATGTTTTCTACGCCCTCTAATCCTACATCGGCCAAAGTCTTCTTAATGTCTTCTATTTCTGTAGATTCAGAATTTATAGTTACAATTTGTGCACCATTAACCCACACCAAGCCATACTCGCAAATGGTGTTATTTACCATATATCCGTATCGCTCTTTAACAACCCTAACAGCTTGTAAATCAGGATGTTTTTTTATGATCTTCAGGAATTCTTCGAAAGTATACGTATCCTGTGACAATTGGGGCATATCCACTTTAAACGCAGGAAATACCTCCTCTTTAAGTACGCTCGCTTTGATTGGGAACTCACCCTTCATCAGCGGATTCCACTGCTCTAATCCGTCTACGGTTTGGATATAGGTCTTAATATCCATTTTGCCATCACGAATTTTTGTATTGTTCACATCGTTGGTTCGCGAAAGGATATAGATCTCCTCGGAATAGCGCTCCCAAACTTTCTCGGGAACAGGAGCCGAAAGGCGTGACATTCGATAATGTGCCTCCTCAAAATCTTGACCGAACGTACGGAACTCAAAACGAGGTTTTGAGATTTCACCAATTTTCATTTCTTCTTTACTCATGGGTAATAAAATTTAGGGGAGTGCATATGGTCAGTATGCACTCCCTATTATCAAATATTTAACAATGAACTTATTGGCTTAAAAAAAGCCTATGCCCAATCAGCTATTCGTTGGGTATATTAGCAGCTCCTGTAGGATCGTTCTCAGCACGAAGAGTAGCGTTGTCAACAATTTTCCATTCACCGGTGCCATTTGGGATACGGCTATATGAACCGGGTGCCAAATCAGAAATTCCTACATCTAGGTTGTCCTCACTTCCTCTTAGGAAACGATCCATCTCGTTTCCAAGGGGAGAAAGCATAATAAAACGGATAGATTTTTTAGCTGAGAATCCTTTGGTTACAAAGTGATCGTAAGGCTCTTCAGGATTTACTGGGTTGTTAATATTACTCTTGGTTCCCAAAATGTAATATTTGCCGCCTCCCAA
>CAZKPD010000079.1:162-11446 GCA_964554585.1 uncultured Rikenellaceae bacterium | reverse complement strand
TTTCCGAGAACGGACGTACTCAAATGACATTCATTCTGTCCTCTCAAGCCACGTCGAGACGGTCGTGTTGATGTCAAGGAAAGATAAGTAAATTTAAGGAAATGGCTTATTTCCAGGCTTTTTCAAACACCTATGCGCCTTTGAGTGAGCTAAAGCATATCTATGGTGAGGCCCTTTCGCACCCTAAGGTATCGGGTATTATACTAGGAACACGCCCCGATTGTGTGGATGAGGAAAAGCTGGACTATCTGGCTGCGCTAAACAAGAACCACTACGTGGCCATTGAGTTTGGAGTGGAAAGCACCAATAATCAAACTCTTAGGCGCATCAACCGAGGACATGGCTATGAAAAATCGGTATGGGCAATTGAAGAAGCCGCTAAACGCGGATTGGATGTGGGTGCTCATTTTATTGTTGGTTTACCCGGAGAGAACAAAGAGGATGTTTTAGCCCAAGTAAACATGATTAATAAACTCCCGTTGACCACCATCAAATTTCACCAGCTTCAAATCGTAAAAAATACGGTTATGGCTGTGGAGTATACTAAAAACCCTGCTGACTTTAACCTTTTTGACCGAGAAGAATACCTAGAGCTAATTATGAGAATACTGGAACGGTTAAATCCCGCCATTGTGGTGGAGCGGTTTACCAGCGAGGTTCCACCGGATTACCTTATTGCTCCAATCTGGGGCAAAGAACGGGCAGACCAAATACTGGTTGAGTTTGAAAAAATACTTGAAGAAAACGATACCTGGCAGGGAAAGCACTACACCAATGGTTAATCCGCTAATCGCTACCCTTTTCTGGGATGAAACATTAGAATAGTCTCTTTCAGGTACTGCCGATCGAGATGGGTATAAATTTCTGTGGTTAGGATGGACTCATGCCCCAACATCTCTTGAACTACGCGTATATCTGCTCCACCCTCTACCAAATGGGTAGCAAATGAATGCCTAAGGGTATGCGGACTAATATTCTTTTTGATCCCCGCCCGTTCTGCAGCTCCTTTTACGATCAAAAACACCATTTCGCGGGTTAGCTTTCGGCCATTCCTATTTAAGAAAACGATATTCTCCGATTTTTTGTCAATGGTGCTAAGCTGTCGCCGATAGTGGAAGTAATGCTCAATCTCCTTTATGGCCTTTCGGCCAATGGGTACAAACCTCTCCTTATCCCCTTTCCCAAGCACTTTAATAAGTTCTTCGTCAAAAAACAGATCGGTAAGCCGTAGGTTTACCAACTCTGATACCCGCAAACCACAGCTATATAACGTCTCTATAATAGCCCGATTGCGCTGTCCCTCCGGTTTGCTCAAATCAAACGTACCAATCAACAGATCAATCTCACGAGTAGATAAAAAATCGGGAAGTTTGCGCATAAGTTTAGGACCTTCAATCAGCTCGGTTGGATTTACCTCTATAGCCTCTTCGTAAAGCAGATATTTATAGAACCCTTTAATTCCGGATAGTATCCGCGCTTGCGAATGCCGGCTATACCCTTTCTCTTGGATATGCTGGAGAAATAGTGCAAGATCGTCAGCAGTAAGCTGTTCGGGACGTTTATTGAGTGAAGCGTCAGAAAAAGATTGTAACAAAGAAACATCGCGCATATAAGCGCTTACAGAGTTAGCCGAAAGCGATTTCTCTAAGCGTAAATACCTCTCATAATCATTTATAGCATGTTCCCAGCCCACTTCACTCAGAATAATTAGAACAAACAAATGTAGCAATTTACACCCTTAAACGGTATTGGCTCCTGCCCTTTTCCTTTATCTTTGTCCAATAATCTAACTTAACACCACATGCCATTATGCTGAAAAAAACGAAAATTGTAGCAACCATATCCGATAAAAAATGTGATATTCCCTTTATTCGAGAGCTGTTTGAGGCAGGTATGAATGTGGTTAGGCTCAACACTGCCCACCAAGACCATGAGCAGGCAAAAAAGGTAATCGACAACATTAGAGCAGTATCGGAACGAATAGCCATACTGATAGATACCAAGGGACCTGAAATAAGGACCTCTGCCTTTGGCCAGGAGCTAAGCGTAAAACCCGGGGATATGGTAAAGGTGATAGGTGATCCCAAAGGGCATAGCGGAGGAGATACGCTGTATGTTTCCTATCCGCACATCACTAGGGATATAAAAAAGGGTGATTACCTACTTATTGACGATGGCGAAATTGAGCTAAGGGTAGTTTCGGTAGAGGACGGTTTTTTGGATTGCCAATCTACCTGTTTTGGAACCATTAAGTTTCGTAAAAGTGTAAATGTGCCCAATGTGCACATTGAGTTGCCCTCGCTCACCCAAAAGGATATAGATTTTATCCATTTTGCCATTGAGAATGAGATAGATTTTATTGCCCACTCCTTTGTTCGCACCAAGCAGGATGTAATAGATATTCAAGAGATTTTGGATAGATACCAAAGCCCTATTAAGATTATTGCCAAAATTGAGAACCAGCAGGGAGTTGATAACATTGATGAGATATTGGATCATGCCTACGGCATTATGGTGGCCCGCGGCGATTTGGGCATTGAAATTCCATCGGAGAAGATACCAACTATTCAACGACACTTAATAGATAAATGCATTGAGAGCAAAAGGCCTGTAATCATTGCCACTCAAATGCTGCACACCATGATTGACCATCCCCGCCCCACCCGTGCCGAAATTAATGACGTGGCCAGCGCCATCTATCAACGTGCCGATGCCATTATGCTTAGCGGAGAAACTGCCTATGGGCAGTATCCATTAGATGCTGTTAAAACCATGACACGTGTCGCCCATGAGGTTGAGGGGCAGCTCTCGACAGACCCAAACATTTCTTTAGTACGTATTCAAAACAAGATAACAGCAACTCTTGCTCGTAGTGCTGTTAGAGCCTGTTACTCGCTTCCCATAAAAGCCATAATAATTGATACCATGAGCGGAAGAACCGGCAGATACCTTTCTGCCTTTAGGGGCAATGTGCCCGTTTATGCCATGTGTTACAACAAGCATGTAATGCGCCAATTAGCTCTCTCCTTTGGGGTTATGGCCAACTACCAAGATATGTCTAACAGCCGTGAAATGTTCCTTGCCGATGCAATCACTGCTCAAACTCAAAATAACCGTATAACAATGGATGATCTAGTGGTTGTGGTGGGTGGCAGCTTTGGGCCCAGCAATGGGGCTTCGTTTATTGAGATAAGCGAAGTAAAAAACTTGCTTTTAAACCATAAGTAGCCATACCATGCAAAGGGTTACTCTCCTCGTGTCTATACTGCTTGCCCTATGGGCTTCTGATGTGCATGCGCAGCGCCTAAATAGGCACTACTACCATGCTCAAGCATGCCTAGAAGGAGGTAATCTGGAGCGCGCCTTAAGCTATATAGATTCATCTCTTAATGCACCACCGCGTAACGCTTTAATTTGGATAAAAAAAGGTGAGATATGCTTTAAACAGCATGACTTTGTTACGGCCATGCAATGCTTTGAAAATGCGAACGGGATGCAAAAAGGGATAGCCAACTACTGGATGGCAAAAACCTATGCTCAACTGAATGATACTGCTATGGCATTGCAAATGCTGGAACAGCATTTATTGCAACCTTCCAAAACACACGAAGCAACTATACTTTTGGATACCGCTTTTCAACCCATTGAGAATTCTATCCTATGGAAACAGTTTTGGTTAAAGGATTGGTACACCGATTACGAGCGTTTTTTAGCTGAGGCTGAATACCATTACAATGTTGGCGAAAAAGATTTAGCATTAGAACTGCTAAATGAGCGCATAGATGGTAAAAAAGCGCGTCATCAATTATATGCCCTGAGAGGAAGGATATTTATGGATTTTAAGACCTACAAATCGGCTCAAGCCGATTTTGAGCAGGCGCTAAAAAGCAAAAAGCGCGATCATGAATACCTTTTTCTTGATGCACAAGCTTTACGTGGTCAAAAAAAGTACAAACAAGCTTTTCAAAACCTGACAAACGCCATTGAATTTTCGGGGGGTAAGCCACAGTACTACCTGTATCGTGCTCAAGTTATGGCAGAAATGGAGCAGATTAGTCAAGCATTGGAGGACACCAAATATTATCTAACTTTTTATCCAGACAATCTGGAGGCCAACACCATGATGGCGCACTATTCTGTTTTGGCAGGGAAAAGCATAGATGCTTTGTTGCGGTTAGGAAAACTTATAAAAGAAAATCCGGATAATGCTCAAAACTACTATTTAAGGGCAAAAATTTATATGGAAACCAAAAAATGGTCAGTTGCACTAATCGATCTAAATCGTGCATTGGAACTTAATCCGAGTAATGGAGACTTTTTGCTAAACAGGGGGATATGCCATATAAACCTGGGAAATAGAAAAGAGGCTTGCTCCGATTGGGAAGTAGCCACTAAAAGAGGAATCTTCCAAGCCCAGGAGTACACTTACAAGCATTGTAAAGGGCATTAGCTGCTTGAAATTTTTCTCGCAAAGAGAGCCAAAAAACTTTGCGTACTCCGATTTATCGGAGCTTAGCGGGCTCTGCGTGAAAGGCTTCTCGCAAAGCACGCAATGGCAGACGCAAAAACCGCTAAGAAATATTCGGCGGAATCTGCGTAAAAAAACTCTCGAAGAACGTGAAATCATATCTCTGACATTTTGTATATTCAACCAAAAATCAAGGGTATGAAAAGGAATATAGCAGCATTAGGTTTTATTTTGCTCACCGCATTATTTGGCTGTGACAGATTGCATATAAACAATGGTGTTTCCTGGGAATTGGCACAATCCCGAGCTAAACAAATTAGCCAAATTAGCTACCAGCTACATTTTGATATTCCCGAATCCATTGACCAAAAAGTAACCGGAACGGTAACTGTCAACTTTAATCTTCATACCCTGAGCAATGTTTTGCTAGATTTCCGTCAAAAGGAGATCTCCTCCATTTCAGGCATGTGGAAAAACGGAGAACCGATTACCTACGGATTTGGTAATGGTCATATACTTATTCCAAAGGCCCATTTAAATGAAGGTAGCAACTGCATAACCATCGTTTTTACCTCGGCAAACGGTTCGTTAAACCGTAGCGACGAGTTTTTATATACCCTACTTGTACCCGACAGGGCATCCACCGTATTCCCCTGCTTTGACCAACCTAATCTGAAAGCTCAATTTCAGCTGTCGCTCACTCTGCCCAATCATTGGACAGGTATTTCAAATGGCGCATTAGAGGGTATTGAAACTGTGGACAGCACGTCAAAAAAATGGAATTTCGCCCAAACTCAACCCATCAGCACCTATCTCTTTGCCTTTACTGCAGGAAAGTTTGAAATGGAAAGCCATTCAGAAAATGGCAGAACCATAAATATGTACCATAGAGAAACCGATACGGATAAACTGCAACGAAACCTCCCAAACCTATTCTCTCTGCATAACCAATCACTATCGTGGTTAGAAGAGTTTACCGGAATAGAATACCCGTTTGACAAGTTGGATTTTGTGCTTATCCCCGGTTTTCAGTACAGCGGAATGGAGCACCCCGGTGCTATTTTCTATCGCGATAGCCGATTGCTGTTAAACGAGAACCCATCGACCACTCAAAGGTTGCAACAGGCTAATCTGATTGCCCACGAAGTGGCACATCAGTGGTTTGGCAATTTGGTAACCATGCAGTGGTTTAACGATGTATGGCTTAAAGAAGTATTTGCGGGCTATATGGCCGACCAGATTGTAAACCCGCAATACCCTGATATTAACCATGAGCTCAGCTTTATTCTGAGCCATTTTCCTCGCGCCTATTCGGTGGACAGAACCCAAGGTGCCAACCCCATTGTACAACCGCTTGATAACCTACTAAACGCCGGAACCCTATACGGAGATATTATCTACCACAAATCGCCCATTATGATGCAGCAACTCGAGTGGGTAATGGGTAAGGATGAATTTAGAAATGGGATTAGGGAGTATTTAACTACCTACTCCATGGGAAACGCTACATGGGATAATCTGGTTGAAATTCTGAACAGACACACAAAAACCAATCTTAAGGAGTGGTCGCATAAATGGACCCAAGAAACGGGGCTTCCCATGGTGGAGTTTATCATCAATACTCAAAAACAAGTTTTAAGACTTAAACCTGTTAACAGGGTTGCATTTCCGCCACAATGGGTTGAAATAGCCCATGGCATGGAGACGGAAAGGATTTGGATAGAGTCATTACCTCACAATTTTCCCATTGATAAATGGGAATATCAAACGGATATTTGGGTTAATTCCGATGGTATGGCCTACGGTTGCTTTATTCCTCTAAATCTTTCAACTGATGATTTGGCTGTATATCTACAAAATTTACAACCTACAGCAAAATCAGCTTTCTATATAGCACTGTATGAGATGGTTTTAGACCGAAAATTAGCTGCAGAAAACTACCTGAAACTAATCGTAGAACAGCTGCCCGTAGAGAATGATCCTCAAATTGCAAATCATCTTTTGAATTCGGCAAAATCCATATTTTGGCAATTTAGCCAAGAATCCACCCGAAGAGAATTGGCCCAACCCCTTGAAAACATGCTTTGGAATCTGCTAGATAGCTCTATTCCCACGGAGCAGAAAAAACCGATTCTTAGCTGTCTAGCCTCTGTGTTTACATCCGACATTTCATTCTCGAAGCTATACGATGCATGGAATAACCAGCACATAGCAGCTATTCAGCTTGCTGAAGCAGAACGAACAAACCTAGCCTACGAGCTAATGCTTCGAAAACCACAACTTTACCAAACCATTGCCGAGGCTGAATTAGATAGGATAAATAATCCTGATCGCAAAGCACAATTCCATTACACGCTGCAAGCCATATCGCCCAGCGCCGATGAACGTATCGCATTTTTTGAGGGATTAAAAGATGCGGAAAATCGTAAACCCGAACCTTGGGTTTATGAAGCGTTACAGTGGTTACACCACCCGCTGCGTACAGATTTTAGTATGCGATTTATTGAACCTTCATTAGAATTGTTGCCCGAAATACAGGCAACGGGAGACATCTTTTTTCCTAAAATGTGGTTAGATGCCACCCTTTGGGGGCACACCTCTGCCGAGGCCAACCAAATTGTACAGCAATGGGTGAAAAAGAACCCTCACCTTTCGCCCAATCTACGGCAAAAGGTGCTACAATCAGCCCATTCAATAAAACAATTGAATAAGGAGTAAAAGAGGATTACTCGTACCTCAAAGCCTCAATGGGATCAAGTTTTGAGGCCTGAACAGCCGGGATATACCCCGATAGTAGTCCCACAATTAGGCATAGCACTACGCCTACAAAAACCCATGCCCAAGGGACAATAAATGCGCTTTTGGTCATGAGCGAAATGGCATTACCGGCCCCTATTCCCATAATTATCCCAAAAAATCCGCCCAGCTGTCCCACCAGAATTGCCTCAAGCAAAAATTGCTGTTTAATGGATGACGAGGTAGCTCCCAAGGCCTTACGGGTACCAATCTCGCGGGTACGTTCGGCCACCGCTACCAGCATAATGTTCATAAGCCCCACCGCTGCGCCAATGAGAGTGATAATTCCGATAACCATTGCGGCAAAGGTTACGTACTTAATATTCTCTAACAGCATCTTGGCCAACGAGTCGCTTTTCTCAATATTAAAATCCGATGGATCTGATGCCCGTAAATTTCGAACAATACGGAACACCCCTTCTGCCTCGTGCACTGCATAATCTAACAGTTTAGGATCATACGGTTTTATATTGATGGTGTAATCCATGTTTGGACGCGAAAAATAGGCATTCACATTCTCAACAGGCAGGAATACTGCCTGATCGGGTCCGCCACCAAAGGCATCGCCTTTGCGTTTCATCACCCCAATAATTTGGTACTTACCGCTACCCACACTTATAAACTTCCCAATGGGATCTTCACTTTTATCGAACAGCTGAGAAATTACAGTTTGCCCCACAACGGCCACTGCCCTACCGTTTTCCTCCTCATGAGAGGAGAAAATCCTCCCTTTTTCTATGTCTAATCCCGAAGTTTCGAAATACTCAATATTAACCCCTCGAACCGTTATGGTCGGATTAGTCTTTTTTGAGCGGTATTTAATGGTTGCTCCGCCGGAGGCGTAAATCGACAGTGATACTGATGCTGGAAAATCAAAGCTATCCTTAAATTTTTGTGCCTGTCTATAAGCAATATGGCTATGATTCACCGATCGGTACCGCTTATTCCCCACTTGCACTTGCATCCCCCGGCTTTGAATGCTAAACGTATTGGCTCCCATCAAAGAGAATCCCTCATTTATGCTCATTTTAATGGAGTCGATAGCCGTTAGAATACCTACCAAAGCCATAATACCCACGGCAATAATTAGTATGGTTAGAACAGTTCGAAGCCGATTGGCTCGAATTGCTCCAAAAGAGGTACGTAAATTCTCTATGATCAGCGATAGCCTTTTCATGTTTCCATATTCGATACAACGCTCATCAAAGGTAATATTTTCTTTTTTAAGCCCTGCACAACCCTTTTAATTGATTGCAAAAAACTGCCCTTCCTATTCGCTATCCCTTTTTATACCATACAAAAATTAAAACTTACTACCTTCGTGAAAAATAAATGTATGACCATTCAGGATAGAATAGCCGCTTTTTCACGGTTGGGAGAACGCATAGCTAAAGATATTGGCAGCCAAACACCTTTTGGACAAACCATTGCACAGGCTCATATCCATAACCCTTGGTTTACTAAAGAGTTTTGCAAACATGCCATCGGTTCTATAGCCAGAGAATGGCTAACCACACAAGCGTTGGCCGGATGGATTGAAAGCTATTCCTCCCACAATCTCTCTCCCACTGCTCCCAAAACCGTTGCGGTAATCATGGCCGGTAATGTTCCTTTTGTGGGATTTCACGATATGCTATGCGTGCTTATGAGCGGTCATCGCTTTTTAGGAAAAATCTCTTCCAAAGATGGAGGATTAATGCAGGCCCTTGTAAATCTGCTGTTGGAAGTGGAACCTAGGTTTACACCTTATATCCGGTTAACCGAGGGACAAATCAAGGAGTTTGATGCGGTAATTGCCACAGGCAGCGATAACTCAGCACGATATTTTGAGCACTACTTTGGGAAATACCCTCACATTATCCGACAAAATAGGCATAGCATTGCGGTACTATCCCAATCCACCACCCAAGAAGAGATGAAGCTGCTGGGACAAGATATTTTTCTTTACTTCGGATTGGGTTGCCGAAATGTATCCAAAGTGCTAATCCCTACAGATTTTAGGATAGAAAATCTGCTAGATGCTTTGCTCAGTTATACTGAGATTATTGCTCATCATAAATATGCCAATAACTACGAGTATCACCGTGCAGTGTATCTGATGAACCAAATTGAGCATTTAGATACCGGTTTTTTGCTGGTAAAACCCGATGAGGGCTTGGGAAGTCCCGTCGGTGTACTATTCTATCAAAGATATAATAGTATAGAAACTGTAAAGGATTATATTTCAGTACATAAAAATCAGATACAGTGCGTGGTTAGTAGTATAAACGGGATAGAAAACAGCATTGCTTTCGGGCAAACCCAAAACCCTCAGTTAACTGACTATGCAGATGGGATTGACACCCTACAATTTTTAGGTTCCCTTTAATACGCTGATTTTTGTTTAAAAGATTTTTTTTATCATCCCAACTCGCTTAATTTGCAAAAAAGGGAACAGCCATGATTTACAAGTTTAGAGTTATATCCGATCAGCAGCAATTATTCCTTAGGGAATACGAAATTGCGGGAGAGAGTAATTTTCTCGAATTCCATAAGTTTATTCAGCACGACCTGGATTACGATGCCAATCTAATGGCTTCCTTCTTTTTAGCCGATGAGGAATGGAACAAAGGGCTTGAACTCACCCTTTTAGATATGGGTTCTGACCTGAGTACAGAATCTGTGTCCATAACCATGGAATCGGCCACAATTGCTCAGCTGATTAACCAAAAAAAGGATCGGGTGCTATACGTATTCGACCTATTTACTGACAATTCGCTATTTATGGAGTTGGTAAGCATATCGGAGCCTAAGCCCGGAGTAAAATACCCCATCTGTAGCGCTTCATTGGGCGAACCGCCCTTACAATTCTTTGAGGGCGAATTCTCATTGGAGGATGAGGATTTGGATGAATTTGACACATTCGACGACTTTGATGAGATTACCAACGATATAGGTTATAATGAGGATATCGGCGTGGATTTTGATGAGCTGAGCGATACCGATTTCTAACACTCTTCCAACTTGTCACCAAACTATCTAATTGTTCTGATTGGTCCTACCGGCGTGGGCAAAACAGCCACGAGCATTGCCCTGGCCAACCATTTTAATGCCCCCATTGTTTCTGCCGATTCGCGGCAATTTTACAGGGAGATGCGCATTGGCACCGCTGCCCCCACAGCCGAAGAGCTGGCCCAAGCCCCCCATCATCTAGTAGCGCACAAATCGGTAACCGACCGTTACAGCTGCGGAATGTTTGAAAATGAAGCGTTAGCCGTACTTTCAAATATTTATGAAACGCACCATGTGGCCATTCTCACAGGTGGGTCTATGCTATATATTGATGCTGTTACAAAAGGTATTGACGATTTTCCTGCTCCTAACCCTGAGCTGCGAAGATCCCTTTTAGAGCTGTTGGAAAGCGATGGAATTGAAAGCCTTAGGGCTCAGCTAAAACTGCTGGACCCCACAAGCTATGAGCAGATAGATCTGAAAAACCCCCAACGTATCCTTAAGGCTGTAGAAGTTTCATTGCAAACAGGCAAACCCTACAGTAGCTTTTTAACGCAACCCCAAAAGGAGCGTCCCTTTATACCCATTAAGATTGGCCTTAACCTGCCACGAGAAGAACTATACCAGCGCATTAACCAACGGGTAGATGAAATGGTATCCCAAGGATTGGTAGAAGAAGCGCGAAAACTTTATCCGCTACGCGGATATACCGCCCTTAAAACCGTTGGGTATAGGGAACTGTTTGAGCATTTTGACGGGCATATCACTTTAGATAAGGCCATTGAGCTGATTAAGCGCAACTCCCGCCGATACGCCAAACGCCAGTTAACCTGGTGGGCACGCGATAATGAGATAGAATGGTTTAGTCCCTTTGAACCCCATAAGGCGATAGAGTATATTTCGGGGTACGTGAAACGTAATTCGTGAAACGGGAAACGGGTTTCGAGTTCTTAGTACTTAGTTCCCAGTTCCTTGTTCCTTGTTCCTTGTTCCTTGTTCCTTGTTCCTTGTTCCTTGTTCCTTGTTCCT
>CAZKPD010000078.1:0-11693 GCA_964554585.1 uncultured Rikenellaceae bacterium | reverse complement strand
TCGGGCTGTACTGATGCTCGACATGGAAGAAAATCCGTTTTTGGAATCTCCGTATGCGCTAAACGACATGACCATACAGAAGCAAGGGACTGCCATGGTTACCATTAACGCATACATTGACAACGAATTCCTTTGCACCTATTGGGCCGATGGGCTTATCGTTTCCACCCCAACAGGGTCTACAGCCTATTCGCTCAGCGTGGGCGGTCCAATTGTCAGCCCTGAATCTAAATCGCTTATCATATCGCCCATTGCACCCCATCACCTAACCGTAAGGCCTCTAATCATACCCGACCACTCCACGCTTACGCTTGAGCTAGAATCTAGAGAAGAAAAAATACTATTATCGCTAGATTCCCGTTCAACAAGAGTTCAAAGCAAAACGACAATCCATGTGCGCAAAGCGCCATTTTACGTGGGCATTGTAAGGCTGAAGGGCAAAAATTTTTACGACACCTTAAGAAATAAGCTGATGTGGGGCGCGGATAATCGAAACCTATACCCATAACAACAATTTTTTAAATGTAATGTTGGAGTATTTTGAACTTTTAATCAGATAAAAAACTCTTTTAAGTATTAGTTTTGTTATTTTACTTCTTTAATGTTTATATTTGTTCTACCAATCGTTTTTGGATGAAAAAAGCACTATTAACCATACTAATTGCCTGCTCGCTCTCAATAGCTGCATTTGCCCAGCATTGGAAAACTGCACCCTTTGAGCTATATGGAGGATTATCAGGTATCCAATACTTTGGCGATATTGGGGGAACAGCCAGCAAATCCTCTGCTTTAGGTATTTTAGACTTCAAATTCGCTAACCTTAGGCCCGGCATTAACCTTGGGGCTCGTTACCAAATAGCCAAACCCTTATACCTAAGGGGCTCCTACAATTTTGGAGTTCTTTCTGCATCGGATAAGAATTCAAGAAATGCTGGTCGTGATTTTGCTTTCAACACCATAATAAATCAGCTCGCTGTTGGGGTAGACTTTCATATTATCCCGGAAAGCGATGAGAACTACTACTACTCTATCATGAGGATTAGGGGGGGATTTCGTCATTACCGCCAACCCTTGAGCCTATATGCCACACTGGGAGCCGGAGCCCTTTTTTTTCATGTTATGCCCAATGAGACATTGGCCGCTTCGCCCCGGTTTGAGAAAAAATGGATAACGCTTGCTGTTCCTGTTGGTGTGGGAATTAAGTATGCCATCATGCCCCAAATATCTGCGGGTGCCGAGCTACTACTTAACTATACCACCACAGACTACTTGGATGGGTACACCTCGCCTTACTCTAAGTTTGGCGATATCTACTATTCTCTCAACCTTAAGGTTAATTACAAAATTCAGAAGGCCACCAGACGACACATTGGGGTACCACGAAGAAGAGCTTTTTAAATTACCGCCTTTTATTAATGAAACGTACAGCATTCACCCTACTATTGGCTATGCTTGCAATAGTTGTGCAAGCGCAAGAGCGAAACGAAATGGGAGCCCTATTGGGTTCAACATATTACATGGGCGACTACAACCCATCAACCCAATTCTATAGGCCCAAACCTGCAGGAGGGCTGCTCTACCGAAGAAATTTATCAAACTTCTACTCCATACGTTTATCTGCCCTTATGGGATCGATTTCAGGAGAACATAATCCCGATAATTTCTTTTTACCGGGCGACACCCCCGCATTTAGCAAAACGGTTATTGATATAGATGCAGTGGCAGAGATAGGATTTTTGCCATTTCACACCGGCATGTCACGCCCCCGCAGAATTACTCCATATGCGCTTGTTGGAGTTGGTGCCGCCATGATATCAAATGATATTACTGCTCATATCCCCATGGGAATAGGGGTAAAATATTCGCCGGCCCACCGCTGGACAGTGGCATTGGAGTGGAGGCTACATAAAACCTTTTATGACAATATGGACGATTACATGAACCTGACCGATGGCTCCAGGTCCATTTTGCATAATAACGACTGGTTTGGTTTTGGCGGGATCCTGATTACCTACCGCCTGATTAACAATAAGGCTGTATGCCCTGCATACGAATAACCTTACGCCAATGGCATTAATAGAGAACATAGACCCCAATAAGCTTCCCCGCCATATTGCCATTATTATGGATGGTAATGGCCGTTGGGCCAAGCAGCAAGGCAAACCCCGGGCCTTTGGCCACCAGCAAGGCCAAAAGGCTGTTAGAGCCTGCATTGAAGCTTCAGTAGAAGTGGGAATTGAGTATCTCACTCTATACGCATTTAGCACAGAGAATTGGAATCGCCCCAAGCTAGAAGTGGAAGCCTTAATGGCGCTTTTAGTCAGCGCCATAGATAATGAGCTGGATGAGCTCGCAAAAAATGGCGTTAAGCTCAATGTAATTGGGGACACAAATCTTTTACCCTCAGGGGTACAAAAAAAACTCAATGGAGCGCTCGAAACTACCAAGAACTGTAGCAGAATGACCCTTACCATTGCCCTTAGCTATAGTGGGCGGTGGGAAATTGTGGAAGCGGTAAACAGAATTCTAAGCAGCGGTCAAGCATTTGACCCAAAAGGAATTACAGAGGAACAATTTTCAGGATTTTTATCCACCAATAATCTCCCCGACCCTGAACTCCTTATCAGAACCAGCGGGGAGTATAGGTTAAGCAACTTTTTACTCTGGCAGTTGGCCTACGCTGAGCTGTATTTTACCAAAACCCTTTGGCCCGATTTTGGAAAAAATGACCTATACAAGGCCATTATTGACTATCAAAACCGTGAGCGACGATTTGGCAAAACCAGTGAACAGCTATAGAAAGACAATGGAAGCATACCTTTTTTATTGCCATTACCCCATTTTTGTATTTTTTAACTTGTTTGGCAGAGCGCACTTAACTAAATTTGCCCAACTTTGAACTTTGGTAAATTTACCTCTAACTTTACCTTTAGTCATACAACGTATAACCAATGCATAATCAATACAGAACCTTAAAGATGGCTCGTACGCTCCTCCTGGTTATTGTAACCCTTTCCTTTTCGTTTGCTGGACGCACCCAAACCGCTCCGTTTAGCTATAGCAATCCCGAAGAGTACACCATCAGCGGTATTTCCATTTCGGGAATAAAATTTTTAGACCAACATGTAATTACCAGCATTAGTGGGTTATACTTAGGCGATAAGATTAGCGTTCCCGGCGAAGCAATTACAGATGCCATAAATAAACTTTGGGATCAGGGACTTTTTTCCGATGTACAAATTTCCGCATCCCGCATTGAGGAGGACCGGATTTATCTGGATATCTATTTACAGGAACTCCCAAGGGTTAGTGCCATTGAGTTTGATGGAATAAAGAAAGGGGAAGAAAAAGATCTTATTGAGCTCGTTCGCCTTCGCATTGGTTCTCAAGCCACCGAGAACGTGCTGGAGAACACCAAGCGCCTCATTAAAAACCACTATATATCCAAAGCATTCCTTAACGCTGAGGTAGATATTTATCAGCAGAATGACAGCATTATGCCCAATGGAATGCGGGTAACAATAGCGGTGAATAAGGGAGAGAAAGTGCGTATTAGCGAAATCACCTTTAAGGGGAATGATGCATTGAGTGACAGTAAGCTTCGGAGGTCAATGAAAAACACAAAACGTAGGGATATCAACATCTTTAAATCTTCAAAGTTTATTGAGAAGGACTACGAAAAAGATATGGTTACGCTTATTGACTACTACAATAAGCACGGTTATCGTGATGCAAAGGTGTTAGGAGACTCCATATACGTTGTTAACGAAAAGCGTATTGGAATACAGATAGCTGTTGAAGAGGGCCCTCGATACTATTTCCGTAACATAAACTGGATTGGTAACTCAAAACTCTCCGATGAGGCGTTAGACTATATCCTTGGCATTAAAAAGGGAGATGTTTATGATAAGGAGCTGCTGGAGGAACGACTTTTTATAGATGAGAACTCTATCTCAACCACCTATATGGATGACGGGTACCTCTTTTTTCATCTTGAACCGGTAGAAATTATGGTAGCCAACGATTCCATTGATCTGGAGATGAGGATTTTTGAGGGCAACCAGGCAACAATAAATGCAGTAAACATTTTGGGCAATACCAAAACCCACGAAAACGTAATTAGACGTGAACTCTACTCAAAACCGGGAGAGCTCTTCAGTAAAACAAAGATTACACGCTCTATTCGTGAGCTGGCCAACCTGGGGCATTTCGATCCTGAAAAATTGGATGTTAGACCCATGCCCAACCCCGGTGATGGAACGGTAGATCTTACCTTTATCGTTGAAGAAAAGCCTAATGACCAGTTAGAAGTCTCAGGAGGTTGGGGGCAGGGAATGTTTGTGGGGACCGTTGGGGTACGCTTCAGCAATTTCTCTATGGGCCGGATTTTCCAAAAAAATGCATGGGCTCCCATCCCTTCGGGTGATAGCCAAACCCTAAGTATCAGGGCACAATCGAACGGTAGCTATTACAAGGCTTTTAGCCTTTCATTCGTAGAACCATGGCTAGGCGGAAAAAAACCAACCAATTTCTCCCTCTCAGTTTACCATACCATTCAAAACTATCCGGGTACAGCTATCTTCCAAACCAGCGACCAATCTATAAAAGTAACAGGGGGTGCGTTGGGTATTGGAACCCGACTAAAATGGCCCGATGACTGGTTTACCTTTTACAACGAGCTGAGCTATCAAAACTACAAGCTAGACAACTGGACCAGCTACTTTATTTTTAGCGACGGTAAATCTAACAACTTTAGCTATAAAGCGGTATTGGCCCGAAACTCCATTAGCCAACCGCTCTATCCTCGGAATGGATCTAACTTCATGGTGTCGTTGCAATTAACTCCACCCTACTCGCTAATCAGTGGCAAAGATTTTTCATCGATTTCTAACCCTACCGAGAAGTACAAATGGATAGAATACCACAAGTGGACCGGAAAAGCGCAATGGTATCAGCAACTTGTAGGCGATTTGGTTTTATATACAGGAGCCCAATTTGGGTACTTAGGCTACTACAACAAGGATATTGGTTACTCTCCCTTTGAGGGTTTTGACCTGGGAGGCGACGGCATGTCGGGCTATACTATGTATGGGCGCGAAACCATTGGTTTAAGAGGATATACCAACAGCTCACTTACTCCACCCTATGGTACAGCAAAGGTTGCAAACATTTACAACAAGTATACGGTTGAGATGCGCTATCCGGTGATGCTCCAACCACAAGCGGCCATTTATCTGCTCACTTTCCTAGAAGCAGGGAATGCATGGTATGAGTTCCGAAGCTTTAATCCGTTTAATGTGCACCGCTCTGCCGGTGTGGGTGCAAGGGTTTTCTTGCCCATGATTGGCATGCTGGGTATTGATTGGGGATATGGATTTGATAAAATCCCTCACAGTCCAAACTCCCATAAAGGACAATTCCACTTTACAATAGGACAAACATTTTAACGTTCTTTAAAACAATTACGCATTTGTGTGGCAGGGTTATTGAACTGCAAGGAAAACATAAAAACATACAACCATGAAAAGAATCATTTTAACGCTAACCACCATACTCTTCTTATCAGTAGGTTCGTTTGCTCAAAAATTTGCATATGTAGACTCTGAGTATATTCTTAACAGGATTCCAACCTTTAAAGCGGCGCAAGAGCAGCTAGATAAAATTGCACAAGAGTATCAAACCGAAATTGAAGAGGAATATCAGAAGCTTGAGAAAATGTTTCAAGACTTTGAGAATGAGAAGGTACTCCTTACCCAAGAGATGAAACGCAAACGGGAGGATGAGATTATTAAACGTGAAAGGGCTGTAAAAGAACAGCAAATGAAATACTTTGGTCAAAATGGTATCCTTTTCAAAAAACGCGAGGAGCTGGTTAAGCCAATCCAAGATCAGGTGTTCAACGCCATTAAAGAGCTGGCCACCGAGGGTGGTTTTGCTGTTATCTTCGATTCAGCATCATCAACCAATATGCTATACACCAATCCTAGGTACGACAAAAGCGACGAAGTTTTACAAAAACTAGGATACAACTAAAAGTTTTTACTAAATTGCATACTTAATGAAAATCATAAAAATGATGAAAAGATTACTCACCACAGCATTTGCTGCTGTACTTATGCTAACTGCAGGCAGTGTTTTTGCCCAAAATTTGAAATTTGCACACATCAACGGTCAAGAATTACTTTCTATTATGCCCGAACGCGATAGTGCTGAACTGAAACTTCAAGCCTATGGTCAAGACCTGTCGGACCAGATTGAAGAGCTTCACGTTGAATACAACAATAAGGTGCAAAATTACATGCAACGCAGAGAGACCCTTTCAGCAGCCATACGAGAGGCACGTGAAAGGGAGCTAACCGAGCTTCAGCAACGAATCCAAGAGTTTGAAAGCACCGCACAACAAGATTTTCAGCGCATGCAAGGCGAACTGCTTAGACCGCTTATGGAAAAAGCAGATAGTGCTATAAAGAAAGTAGCTGAGCGCGAAGGATTTATTTACGTTTTTGATACAAGCACCGGTGGTGTGGTTTACTATTCCAAAGCTAGCACCGATCTTTTACCTCTGGTAAAAAAAGAGCTGAATATAAAATAGTTTTTGTAATCTGATATTTTCCAAACAGCTCAATCGCCAATGCAGATTGGGCTGTTTTTTATATCAATCAAGCGGCACTATGACTCAGCCAATCATTGGAGTTTTCGATTCGGGCGTGGGAGGCCTAACCGTCCTCCAAGAGCTAGTGCTCCAATTGCCCAACTGCTCCTATATCTATTTTGCCGATAATGCCAACTGTCCGTATGGCCCAAAAGGGCCAATGGAGATTATTCGGCTTTCACAAGCCATTACAAACTTTTTACTTGAACACCATTGCTCCATTGTGGTAGTTGCATGCAATACAGCCACAGCAGCTGCCATTGACCATTTGAGAAGTAATTTCCATATTCCATTCGTAGGTATGGAACCTGCCATTAAACCGGCAGCACTAGCCACAAAAACTAAATCCATTGGCATACTTGCCACAAAAGGCACTTTTAATGGTCGCCTATACCAGGAGACCTCTGCCAAGTATGCCTCCAATGTGAACACACACTACCAAGTTGGCGATGGGCTGGTTGAACTGGTAGAGGCAGGCAAAGCAAACTCGCCTGAGCTAAAAGCATTGCTGCGCACTTATGTTGATCCAATGCTCAAAAAGGATATTGACCATTTGGTATTGGGTTGCTCCCACTACCCTTTTTTCATACCTACCCTTAATGAACTACTACCCCCCCATGTAACTATTGTTAACCCTGCTCCAGCAGTGGCTAAGCAAACAGCAAGGTTAGTAAATAGCACAACGTGTGATAACCCTTTGGATAATAGCCTTAGTCCTTCGGTATCATTTTATGCCAGCGGATCCATTAGCATGGTCGAAATGCTTGTAACAAGTATTGAGTCAGAATTGGGCGTTGAGCTTAAGAATAAAACCTTTACCGGAAATATTATTCTAGACTAACGTGCCAAGACCCACAGCTCTACCTTCTCCTGTTTGCGAATCTCCGAAAGCCAACTTTTCTTTTTGGAAGGCCTCTGAGTAACCTGCTTTTCAATCCTTTCAACTAGTTTAAAACGATTATTGGCTGAGAGCTCATGCTCTATCGGATGGGGTTTAATTATCCCTGCGGCTTGGGCAAAGGTTGAATAGAGTATTACTACATTACATCCCTTGGGCAATAACGTATAAGCGGATTGAAAAAAACGTTCAAAAAAGTCTTCAGCATAGTACATGGCTTCATCGTTACCCTGAGTGTCAGAATCTGGAATCCAAGGAGGATTAAATACCACTAACTCCATTTGCTCCAAATGGCGAACTTTTTCAAACAGATTGGACTGTTGCAAAGTAACCCTATTGCCCCCTTTTTTACCCTTCAGATCAAGATTAAGGCTGTGTAAGGCATTGGGATTTATATCAGTAGCCAAAACGCTCTCTGTCCCATGCTTCAGCATGTATTGGGTAAGTACTCCGCTACCGGTTCCCATATCCATTGCCTTTTTAATAGGGCCTTTCCCTTTCATCCACTCATCAAACAAGGTTAAATGCTCTGTTCGAGTGGGGAAGTACACCCCATAGTATGGGTGAACCCTGTGCCTTAATCCGGGATATAAAATCCCATTCTTAAACCATTGGTACGCTCCATTCATACCCAATACCTCAGTAAAAGGGAGATAAAACTTGTCAAAATTAGGGTAAAACTCGTGGAGCCAGGGGACCTGTGGAGCATTTACCAAATCTATCTGTCCGGCTCGAATGGCTACAATAAGGCGCTGAGTGAGCTCCCAAAGCATAATACGATTGGCACGCGATGACGGATAGTCCACAATGGGCTGGAGCTGATTAACCCGTTTTTTTAACCACGAATAAAAGTTCATGGCAGAACCATAGGTTCCTTCAAAACAGTAAGCTTCTCCATTTTGTAAACCCTCAAAAACCTGCCTATGCGAAGTTGAGGCTAATAGTGGTGTGTATTTTTCTAGCGCTAAGGGATTGGGATAGTTGAGCTGCATATTGTTTGGGCTATAAAGTTGCAAAGGTAAATAATAAAGAGTTCAGGATACGATGGTAAATCTCCCTTTGCGAAAAGAATTATCTTTGCACAAAACCATCTTAACCGAGTACGATCATGCTACCACGCCAATCCCATTTAATTGCTTTAGCCATTGTAACCCTCTTTACCCTATCGTGTATCCATATGGAAAAAGCAGACCTGATTATTAAGAACGGAACCATTTATAGCGTTGACAGTATATTCTCTGTTCACGAAAGCATGGCCATTGGAAAGGGTAAAATTCTTGCCTTAGGCTCAAACCTCGAGATTGAGCGTAAATACAAAGCAAAGCAAATCATCGATCTGGAGGGGAAACCGGTTTACCCGGGTTTCATTGATCCGCATGCCCACTTTTTAGGGTACGGATTAGGATTAAGCAATGCATGGCTAGCCGAGGCAAAATCGTGGGAAGAGGCTGTATCTATTCTGATTGAGCATCAAAAGGAGTACCCCACAGACTGGGTATTGGGTCGCGGATGGAATCAGAATGGTTGGGAGATTAAAGAGTTCCCAACACTAGAATTGCTTGATAGCGCATTCCCTGATAAGCCCGTTCTGCTCACCCGCATTGATGGCCATGCAGCCATAGCCAATAGCAAATCTCTTGCCTTGGCCGAGATTACCGGCAATACCAAAATAAGCGGTGGAGAGATTGTAACGGTAAAGGGTAAACCCACGGGAGTGCTAATTGATAATGCCATTAGCCTGGTTCGTCAATTGATTCCTCCAACCACCCAATCACAAAAGGAGGAAGTATTGCTAAAAGCGCAAGACCTCTGCTTTGCGGTTGGACTCACTTCGGTTAGCGATGCCGGTACGGATAAGGAGGATGTGCTCTTGATGGATAGAATGCAGAAAGATGGGAAGCTAAAAATGCGTATTAATGTAATGCTAAACCCCACTGACGACAACTTTCGCTATTTTTTGGGCCAAGGAGTTTATACTACACCCTATCTCTCTGTCAGAACCATTAAGCTATTCTCCGATGGAGCCCTAGGTTCAAGAGGTGCTCTTTTACTAGAATCTTACAGCGATGAGCCAACTACAAAAGGGTTGCAATTAGATTCATACGAGAACCTTACCTCCGCTTGCCAAAAAGCTTTTAACGCCGGTTTCCAGGTGGCAACCCACAGCATTGGCGATGCTGCCGTAAGGCTTATGCTCGATATTTATGAACAGTTCCTAACTCCCGGAAATGACCTTCGATGGCGGATAGAACATGCGCAAATTGTACATCCCGATGATCTTAATCGATTTGGACAACTAGGAGTAATCCCCTCAGTACAAACCACCCATGCCACCTCTGATATGCTATGGGCAACACACAGGTTGGGAGATAGAATAACAACAGCCTATGCCTATGCCGATTTGCTCAAACAAAACGGATGGCTGCCCAATGGTAGCGATTTTCCCATTGAGCATATCAATCCGTTGTACGGATTCTATGCTGCTGTTGTCCGAAAAAATTTAGAGGGCATGCCCCTTAACGGATTCCAGATGGAAAATGCTTTAACACGCGAACAAGCACTAAGAGCCATGACCATTTGGGCCGCCAAAGCAGCCTTTGAAGAGGACCAAAAAGGAAGCCTTGAGGTGGGTAAGGCTGCCGACTTTGTCGTTCTTAATCAGGATATCATGACGACTTTTGAGGAGCAGCTACCCAATATTTCTATGCTCTACACGTTTGTTGAAGGAAAAGCTGTATATTTATATCTCGAAAATTAGGTTATTATACACCAAAGCCCGACTCTTACTATGGAAATAGAAAAAGCGAGCCAACGCCAGCTTCTTGAGGTTATATACATTATTCGCGAGGGTGCACAACAGCTCATGGATAAGGGAGTTAAGCATTGGCACAACACCCATATTGACTACTCTCAGATTGAGAAAGACCTAGATAAGGGCTATGTATATATCCTCTCCAAAAACATGGGACCCATCGGTACAGTAACCCTAAAACCCGATCCGGAAGCAGAAGGCACATTGCTTATCGACAGATTGTCTGTCTATCATGCGTTTCAAGGAAAAGGGCTAGCTAAAATGCTCTTGGAATTTGCCCTAGATCTTGCCAAAAAGCAGAACTATTCAAATATAAAAGTCACAATACCCATGGATGACCAATCGCTGCGGAACCTGTTTGAGAAAAAGGGATTTGACAATACCGATACCATTCGTCAAGTTCCTCCGGAGCTTATCAAATTCGTGTTTGAGAAAGAGTTGAAATAGCTTATTCCTCACCAATTATACCAACAGGGCCATTGCCCTGTTTTTTTATTCCGCAACAGATTATCTCCAATCCTACCCTTATTGTTTTGGCAGACCCATGCCAATTTCGTATTTTGGACCCTGAAAAATATAAAATAATAAACGATGAATTCTACAAGCAAACAGCTACACGACTCTTCTGTAATGGCCCTTAGAGATTACATGGGACTTCAACTCCATGAAACCCTGCTCATTGTTACCGATGAGATAAAACGGGATATCGGCGTTGCCCTGCACGAGGCAGGAAAAGAATTGGCCAAAGAGTCGATGCTTATCGAAATAAAATCGAGAGAAATTAATGGACAAGAGCCACCCTTGGCAGTTGCAGAAATGATGCAGAAGGTAGATGTGGTGGTTTGCCCTACTGCCAAATCGCTAACCCATACCGATGCGCGTCGAAATGCCGTTAAATTGGGGGTAAGGGTTGGAACCATGCCCGGCATTACGGTTGATGCCATGGCCCGTTGCCTTAGCGCCGACTATGACAAAATTATTCAACTCACCGAGTTCGTTGCCCAAAAGATGGAGGGCATTAATACCATTCGCGTGGTAACCGAAAAGGGTACCGATGTAACCATGCCCGTAAAAGATAGGATGGTTATTCGAAGCACAGGAGTGCTTCGAAATAAAGGCGAAAGCGGGAACCTCCCGTCAGGCGAAGTCTATTTAGCTCCTTGGGAAGATCAAACCAATGGGCGGGTAGTTATTGACGGTTCTATGGCTGGAATAGGCATGCTAACCGAACCCATTGTGGTAGATATTGTGAATGGCTATGCCGAAACTATAACCGGAGGAAAACAAGCGCAAGAGCTTATCGAAATGCTCGACAAAACAGGCAGGGATGA
>CAZKPD010000077.1:0-11805 GCA_964554585.1 uncultured Rikenellaceae bacterium | reverse complement strand
ATCCGATGATATCAAATTGTACCTCTACATCCAGATTAAACTCTTGCACGTAGGCATCGGCGGCTTCAATAATATTCTTTTGCTTGCGCATTACTACAGCATCCTTTGGCTCCTCCCAGTGGGTTCCAAAACGGGTTTTCACCTCAAAAACGGTTAGCAGGTTGTCCTTTATCCCGACAATATCCAGCTCCTTTTTCCCGTAACGCCAGTTGGTATGCAAAACCCGGTAGCCTGCCATTTTTACATAATCCAACGCATACGATTCGCCCTGTCGGCCCAACTCGTAATGAGAATATTTCCCTGTTTCGTTATCCTTCATCGCTTGTAACTAGATGTCTCTTTTCAGATGTATTCAATAGAAGTGAACTGCCCATACATTGATAACCCTGCTATGAAAAGCCCTTAATCAACCCGTGATTTTGAAAAAAGGGAGACCTTATACAAAAGTCACCCTTTTTACTGTAATCCTTAGGTTCTATGTTGGTTAGGTGTTATTTGAGCATATCAAACTTATAGCCAATCATAATCTCATGCGAACCAGCACTATACTTCCTAATGCGGGTAAGTGAGTAGTCGAACGAGTAGCCAAACAGATACCTGTCGTAGCTGTATCCAAACAGGAGCGAAATCCCATCCTGCCAGCGGGCAGAAATGCCTCCCCAAAACTGGTCACGATAAGTGACTTTCGCATTGAGATCAACCTGAACAGGGCCATTTATCATATACTTGAGCAGTACAGAAGGCTCCAGCAAAAATTCGTTGGTCAACGGGAAAAGCATCCCTCCCATAAGCATAAAGTGCTGCTTAAGCCTGTTTATTCCATAGGTATGGATGTCGGTAGCCTCATCGTAGTAGTCGGTAACGTAGAGTTTTTGCCCAAATAGCTGGTGTACCGATAACCCTACAAAATATTGGGTTGAATAAACCAGTACCCCCAGCGTTGCATCGGGCGTAAACTTAGATTTGGTGCTTCGGCTGATTGCCGGGTCGTAAATTAAGCCATCATCCCCAAAGTCGTACCGTGAGCCATCGGCACGGAACATCATAAACCCAAGGGATAGTCCCCCGGAGATTCTTGTTCCGTCATCGGCAATTTGCATATTGTAGGAGTACGAGAAAAGACCTCCGGTTCTACTGGTTGGACCTGTAATATCGTGATAGATATTTCCCCCAAAACCCATATCCATGGTGCCGTGAGGCCCATAGGCGCTAATGCTGTAGGTTTGTGGAGCATCGGTTAAGCCTGCCCACTGAAAGCGGTTGTTATACCTCATTTGGTAATAGTTGTGTGTGCCTCCAACCGCCGGGTTTACCAAATATGTGTTAAACATATACTGAGTAAACTGAGGTAATTGCTGGGCTTTGGATTCAAGTCCGTTAAGCAAGATGATTGCTGCGGCAACTAGTATTATCCTTTTCATATCTTGAGAATTTTAATATTCTTATATAGAAACACTTAACGTACAATGGTTACAGATCCAGTAATGGGCTTCCATTTTTTATTCCCCGGAACATTCAGGTTAATCACATAGTAATATGTTCCGATTGGCAGGTCTTTGCCGTTCATATTGGTCCCGTTCCATCCTCTGGCTGCATCTGTTGCTTTAGCCTTCCACACCTCGGCACCCCAGCGGTTTAACACCACTATTTCTAGGTTGGGGAAGATGTGTGCATAGGGAACAGTCCAAGTGTCATTAATCCCGTCACCGTTGGGTGAGAATACGTTGGCTACATTAATCTTATTCAGAATCCTTGCCTTAAGATCAATGGTCTCCTCGCATCCATATTCCGATTTTACATAGGCAGTAACCGGAATGTATTGCTCCTGTTTTTCGCCTTTGCTAAAGTTTACCAACGTACCTGTTTGGTAGTTTTCATACTGCCCTGTGGGGAACATTAGGGTTGTAATCTTTCCATTATCAGGGTTAAAGAACTCTTTGGGTGTCCAACGGTAGGTAAGCGTGTAGTCAGCAGCTTTAGTCCTTATCTCAATGCCATATTCTTGGTCGGCTAACAGTGTGATAACAGTTGAGTCCGGTTCGTTCTCAATCTTATTGTCAATTCTAAAGGCGGCCAAATCGGCATCGGAGAAGAATAGGTTATACTCGGTACTATGTCTTTCCAAGTAAGGCCCAATCTGTGGGTACACATCTAGGGTATCGCGTCGGGTTTCGAGACAGCCCATTCCGCTAACCACTCTTACCCTCATCACCTGATCTCCATCCAGTGGATCTGTTATAAACGTTCTCTCGCGACCAATAATTAGGTTCGGATTTTTAGTCATGTTGGTCCACTCAAAGGTAGGATCGGTTCCAAAAGTTCCGATAACGGGGTAAGCTTCCAATTCGGCAACAGCACCCCAGCAGTAGTTGGGATCCTTAATAATTCCCACCTCAAATATGTTATCCGGGCTGAATGGTACATAAAAATCTACCCTCTCTAAACAGCCTTTTTTGTCGGTGATAAGAGCATAGTAGTCGCCTGCCTGCAACTCATCTGCGTACCATAGCCCATCCTGATTCTCTAAATGTCCAACCGTGCTAAACCATTGCACATTGAAATCGGGGATAAAGTTACCGTTACCTCCGGTAATATTATGGATTTCGATTTTACCGTCGTTGCCTTCAGGTGCAATTTTACATTTTGCAATGGTTATGGTTGAGCTGATATCAAATGGGTCGGGTCCAGGAACCACAACCGTCTGGGTGCTTACACAACCATTCTCATCGGTAACGGTAAGGGTGTAGGTTCCCACGCTCACATCTATAAGGTTTAGCCCATCCTGACCGTTATCCCAGCTATAGGTAAGCTCTCCGGTACCACCAATCACCTGCATCTCTACCATATCCAACGTATCGTTGTGGCATTCCAGATCAACTAATGGAGTAATAACGGTAATCACTATGGCATCGGGCTCAGTAAGGGTTACCGTTTCGGTTGTACCCCCATCAAAGTAGAAGTCGCACCCGTTGCTATCCACAATGGTTATGGTATAATCGCCTGCTGCCAGTCCGGTAAAGATACCGTCGGTATTGGTTTGACTATACCCATCGGGACCTTCGAGATGGTAAGTAATTGGGGATGATCCTCCTTCAACCAGCATTGAAATTCCTCCGCTAAAGTCACCGTGGCACGATAGGTCGTAGGTAAACATGGATTCCATGGTCATGGCCTCGGGGGAATCTACTACTACGTTAACCAGGATATACTCACAGCCATTGGCATCGGTAATGGTAAAGGTGTAATTCCCTCCTGCCAAATTATCGGCTACATATCCCTGAGCGCTGCCAGTATCCCAAGTTATGTCATACCCATATGCAAAGGGTGTACCCCCGGTTATGGTAAATTCTACCTTCCCTTCGGGAATGGCAGTATAACAGTTGGGAACCGTTACCACAAAGGATACTGCAATGGCATCGGGCTGGTTGATAATAACTGAAGCAGTAGACTCAACACCGTCGGTGTTGGTGGCAACCACTTGGTACAGACCGGCACAAAGATCGATATAGGTTTGGGTATCGTTATCCCAATGCGATTCCATATCATAAGCTGCACCGTTAAACGTCCATACGGTGGATTCTATCGTACCTCCCAAAGCGCTGATGGCTATGGTTCCGTCGCAAGCACTATGGCACAGCGCATCGGTGCCGGTTAGGAAGACGGTGAACTGTGATAGCGACACCTCCACAAAGGTTTCACAACCAAAGGAATCACGCACCACAATTCTATACGCTCCAACACCCAATCCGTTAAACGTATAGTTGGTTAGGGCTGTGTTCGGAACGTTTTCGATCATAACCCAAACTCCTGCATCAACATCCCACTTGTGTAACTCGTACCAGTAGTTTGGAGTACCTCCGGTAACATTTATTGCAATACTTCCGTCGGTATCAACCGATGTGGTGGGAGGGGTTTCAATGGTTGTAATGATGATCTGTGGTGCCTGATTGATATCTACCTCAAAGGACACAGCACAGTGGTTATCATCTTTTACTCTTATGATATAATGTCCTGCAGCTAGTCCGGTAAAAATATTATCACTCTGCCAGTGGTCATTGTCGGAGGATAGGGTGTACAACGGAGTTCCAACATTTCCGCTAACAATTATCTCCAGCTCACCGGTATTTGCTCCGTAACAGTTTACATCGGTAACAATTACATTATCAATCTCTAGTGTAGTTGGGCTATCCAGTGTAATTGTTGGAGAAACTACAGGACCGCAACCATTGGCATCAATAACCTCAACATAGTATACTCCTGCTGATAGGTTAACGAACACGCCTGTGTTATTGTCAACCATAAATATGCCATTTCTATAGAGTGAATAGGTATACACACCTGAACCTCCAAGAGCCTCAACCTCAATCAATCCGGTTGAAGCTGTGCCGTCGGGGTAACACTCAGGACTCTCGGCTATAAGAATATTAATTGTTATCTCATCGGGCTGAATAATGGATACAGCAGAGGATACCTCACATCCGTTCACATCCTGTACATACAGGGTATAATCTCCAACCGCAATATTATCAAAGGTTACCCATTCATCCACATCACCACTCTCGATACCCACAGTAACATCAGCAGCATTCTTCAGCGTATAGGTATAGGGTGCTGTACCCTCTTCGGCCATTGCCATTATGGATCCGTTATCGCCATGGCACTGAGCATTGGTAATATCCACATTAATCTCAATGGCATTGGGCTCAATCACTGTCAACTCATCGGAATAAATAGGACCGCAACCATTGTCGTCGGTTACCTCAATAACATAGGTGCCCGCAGCCAAAGGTGCAAAGGTTCCGTTATTCACTTGAGTGGTAAACCCGCTTACAGGTGTACCATTTTGGGTGATGGTGTAGTACAGATTACCCGTTCCACCATTGGCGGTAATAGAAATCTCTCCATCAGTCTCACCAAAGCAAGAGATGTGGGTGATAGAAATGGATGACGGATCAATTTCAATGACATTGGGTTGGCCAACAGTAATGGGCGAGTAATCCACCGGTCCGCAACCGTGACTATCATCAATAGATACAGCGTAGTTTCCGGCGGGTAAATTAATAAACTCAACGGGGTTATGGTCGGTGGCCACAATGGCATCGCCTACCTGATTGCCATCCTCATCGTACAGGATATAAGTGTAAGGCAATGTTCCGCCCTGGCCGGCTATGGTAATGCTTCCGGTGGGATCTCCAAAGCAATCCAAATCTTTAATAACCAGTGAAGCAATGTTGAACTCAAGCTCATCGGGTACAACTACAGTAATAGCTCCCGAGCTAACCTGAGCACAAAGCGGATGTTTGGCATCGCGGATGATTACCTCATAGTCGTTGGCCCCTGCCAGGTTGGTAAACTCAACCCAAACATTGCCGCTCACATTGGTATGGTTGGTAAGCTCAACACCAGCCTGGTAAAGTGTTATGGTATAAGTCTCGTTTCCTCCGGTTCCCATGGCTCTAATAATTCCTTCAGGTCCGGAATGGCTACATAGGATATCCACCACCTCAATATTCAGTAGAAGTTCATCGGGGCTAGTGATTTCAAAGTTTTCGGTAAGCAAACAGCCGTTATCATCGGTAACCTCTACGGTATACTGTCCGGCAGGCAGGTTATAGAAACTATTGCTTGTTTGCGGGCCGGCAAAAGGATTACCGTTGAACAGCAGCGTGTAGTATAATGTGCCCGTTCCACCTGAGGCGTTAATGGTTACCTGACCGTCGGTTTGGCCATAACACTCGTTATGGATCATGTCGATAGCTGAAATAACAATGGGTGGTGGCCCATCAATAATAATCAAACGGGTAACCTCACAAGCATCGGGGCCATTATCCCTATCCCTCACCCTAACAGTATGTTCGCCAACGCCAAGGTTTGCAAATGTGATAACACTGAATGAGTTGGGAACTTTTTGCCAAGTACCGGTAGCATCCACCGAAACCCACTTGGTTCCTGTACCTCCGGTTACATTAGATATCGTAATTGTTCCATTGGTGTTATACCAGCAACCGGTAACGTCGGTTGAAGAGGTGTTAAATGTGATCTCTGTGGGTTCATCAATGGTTACAGGCAACCCACTGTTCCCTGTAACAATACAGCCTTGACTGTCTTTAACCCTCAGGTAATATTGATTGGTGGGTCCGCCGGGAAGATTATTAAAAACAGGATCTAGCTGCCATACAGCAGGCTCCATAATGGAGTATTCGTAGCTACCCGATCCACCTGTTACATTCTTTATTATTATTGATCCCTCCTCGGCTCCATAGCATGACTCGATATGGTTAACCTCATAGCTAAACACTATTTTAGTGGGCTCATCAATAAATACGGGGTTACCCGGATATTCGGCCTTACAGCCGTTGTCATCCATTACCCAAACTTCGTAGTAACCTGCTGTTACATTAATCACGTTACCCGGACTGAATGGGCCTACTGGGCCATAAATAGAATAGATATAATCACCTGAACCACCTTGAGCAGTAATGGTAATAGTTCCATTGTTCTCACCATAGCAGATGGCGTTGGTTACATTCACATCCACAATCATAAGTTGATCGGGCTGAACAAGGGCTATATTATCTTCAACGGCAGGTGTACAGCTATTGGAATCGGTTACCACAATGCGGTAGCTGTTGCTGGCAACCAAATTGGTAAATACAGCAGGTGCAGGATGTACAGGATTTTGCGTTCCTACTAAAGTGGCACCATTGTACAAGCTATACACATAGTTGGGTGTTCCGCCTGTTGCCAGTACCTCTATTTCTCCGGAATTATCGCCAAAACATCCACCCTGATCAATAATGCTTGTAACCGTATAGCTATCTATGGTAATGGGGTTGGGGGCACTAATCGTAACCATCACATCAAAGGTACAGCCATTGGCATCCATAATGGTAATGGTATAGCTTCCAACAACCAGATTGCTAAAGGTTCCCGATGTTTGATATGCACCGCCATCAAGGCTATACTCGTAGGGTGCAGTTCCGCCAACACCGCCAATGGTTACCTCACCATCAGTGCTGTCATAACAGCTAAGATTGATTTGATTCAATACCGTTCCACTCAGGGGCGTGGCCGGTTGTGTGATGGTAACAGTTATTGTAGCCACACAAAGCTTGGCATCCCTAATGGTAATAGTATAGCTTCCATCGGATAGATTATTGAACAGACCACTGGAGGTAAAATCCACTCCATTTATGCTGTACTCGTAGGGAGCTGTTCCGCCACTTCCAACTACCTCAACCCATCCATCGCTACCACCAAAGCAGTTCACATTGTGTTGCTGTACTACTACTCCGGTTAGCGGGTTAGCGGGTTGAAGGATTTCCACATTCACATCGTAGGTACAGCCATGGGCATCCATAACGGTTACGATATAAGAACCTGCAGTTAACCCGCTAAAGGTTCCTGATACCTGATAAGTTCCACCTTCGAAGCTATACTCGTAGGGTGCAGTTCCGCCACTTCCGGCAACGGTTACTTCACCTGAAAAATCTCCATAACAATCCACATCAACCTGATTGGTTACTGAACCCGTAAGGGCAGCCGCAGGTTGGGTGATGGTAACAGCCACATCGGTTGTACAACCGTTGGCATCGCGAATGGTAATGGTATGGGTGCCTGCAGCCAAACCGGTAAAGGTTCCTGAGGCTTGGTAGCTGCCGCCGTTGAGGCTGTACTGGTAGGGCGGTGTAGCATTGTGCCCCGATACGGTAACAGCTCCCGTGCTATTGCCATAGCAAAGCACATCGGTTTGCGCATCCACGGTTCCGGTGAGCGCGGTGGGCTGGGTGATGGTAAAGGCCACATCGTGGGTACAGCCGTTGGCATCCATCACCGTAACGGTATGATTGCCCGCATTCAGCCCGGTAAAAGTGCCTGAAGCCTGATAGGTTCCGCCATCAAGGCTATACTGGTAGGGTGCAGTGCCATTGGCCCCGGCAACGGTTACCTCGCCATCGCTGCCGCCAAAGCAGTTCACGTTGGTTTGGTTAACCACAGAGCCCGTTAGGGCCATGGCGGGTTGGGTGATGCTAACCATTACAGCGTAGGTACAGCCATTGGCATCCATCACCGTAACGGTGTGGGCTCCGGCCGATAGACCCGTAAAGTATCCAGAGGGTTGGTAAGCACCGCCATTGAGGCTGTACTGGTAGGGTGAGGTGCCGTCGGCACCGGCAACGGTTACCTCGCCATCGCTACCGCCAAAGCAGTTCACATTCACCTGATTGGTAATGGCTCCCGTTAGCGCAGCTGCGGGTTGGGTGATGGTTACGGGAACATCAAAGGTACAGCCGTTGGCATCGCGAATGGTTACCACAAAATTTCCGGCGGTTAAACCTGTAAATGTACCCGAAGCTTGGTATGTTCCGCCATCAAGGCTATACTGGTAGGGTGCAGTTCCATCGGCACCTGCAACGGTTACTTCGCCATCATTACCGCCAAAGCAGTTCACATTGATTTGATTGGTTACTGAACCCGTAAGGGCAGCCGCAGGTTGGGTGATGGTAACAGCCACATCGGTTGTACAACCGTTGGCATCGCGAATGGTAATGGTATGGGTGCCTGCAGCCAAACCGGTAAAGGTTCCTGAGGCTTGGTAGCTGCCGCCGTTGAGGCTGTACTGGTAGGGCGGTGTAGCATTGTGCCCCGATACGGTAACAGCTCCCGTGCTATTGCCATAGCAAAGCACATCGGTTTGCGCATCCACGGTTCCGGTGAGCGCGGTGGGCTGGGTGATGGTAAAGGCCACATCGTGGGTACAGCCGTTGGCATCCATCACCGTAACGGTATGATTGCCCGCATTCAGCCCGGTAAAAGTGCCTGAAGCCTGATAGGTTCCGCCATCAAGGCTATACTGGTAGGGTGCAGTGCCATTGGCCCCGGCAACGGTTACCTCGCCATCGCTGCCGCCAAAGCAGTTCACGTTGGTTTGGTTAACCACAGAGCCCGTTAGGGCCATGGCGGGTTGGGTGATGCTAACCATTACAGCGTAGGTACAGCCATTGGCATCCATCACCGTAACGGTGTGGGCTCCGGCCGATAGACCCGTAAAGTATCCAGAGGGTTGGTAAGCACCGCCATTGAGGCTGTACTGGTAGGGTGAGGTGCCGTCGGCACCGGCAACGGTTACCTCGCCATCGCTACCGCCAAAGCAGTTCACATTCACCTGATTGGTAATGGCTCCCGTTAGCGCAGCTGCGGGTTGGGTGATGGTTACGGGAACATCAAAGGTACAGCCGTTGGCATCGCGAATGGTTACCACAAAATTTCCGGCGGTTAGACCTGTAAACGTACCCGAAGCTTGGTATGTTCCGCCATCAAGGCTATACTGGTAGGGTGATGTACCTTTATCGCCTGCAACAGTTACCTCGCCGGATGTGTCGCCAAAGCAAAGCACATTCACTTGGTTGGTTATGGTGCCTGTAAGCGCAGCTGCGGGCTGGGTGATGGTAACGGCCACATTGGCGGTACAACCATTGGCATCGCGAACGGTAACCGTATAGCTGCCTGCAGCCAAATTGGTAAAGGTGCCCGAAGCCTGGTATGTGCCTCCATTGAGGCTATATGTATAGGGTGCGGTACCACCTGCACCTGCTATGGTAACGGAGCCTGTGCTTTGTCCAAAGCAGAGCACGTCAGTTTGTAAAGAAATAGAACCGCTAACAGCGGTGGCTGGTTGGGTAATGGATACAGGAACAATTGTCGAACAGCCATTATTATCTTTAATGGAAATATTATAGTTACCGGCAGATAAGTTGCTAAAAGTCCCTGAGGATTGGAAATCCACACCATTAATGCTATACTGGTATGGCAATGTGCCCCCGGCACCGACTACTGTAACCTCCCCATCGTTACCGCCATGACAGTTCACATTGGTTTGGCTGTCAATAGAGCCCGACAGCGCTGTGGCAGGTTGAGTAATAGTTACATTAACATCAAAGGAACAACCATTGCTATTAAAAATGGTTACGATATAACTCCCGGCAGACAATCCGGTAAAGGTTCCGGAAGGTTGGGCTACACCCCCATCGAGGCTGTAGGTAAACGGACTGCCATAACCGCTTCCATCAACGGTTACCTCTCCATCGTTACCGCCATAACATGAAACATTTTTTTGAAGGGTGATGCTGCCCGATGGTAGGCTATGCACCATAACCAAAGCGCTAGACTCGCCAAAGGAACATACCCCCGGAGGATCATTAGTTCTGAGTAAGAGGGGTACTGTTGTTCCATCCTCAGTGGCGTGGGGGGTATAAAAAGCGTTCAGCGCTTGTCGGTTGGGCGAAAAGGTACCTAAACCTCCAACCCACTCGGCCGATGAGGCAGAGCCACCAATGGATCCGTTGAGTTGAACTGTGGACTCGGCACACACCTCATAAGGACCACCCGCATCAGCGGTAGCTGCGGTATGAACAATTACGTCAAACTCAATATATTCGGGGATAGAAAAACAACCCTCATTAGAACCATATACCCTGTAGGTCCATGATCCTGTTGAAGGAGGAGTTTCATCAACAGAGGCGGTATATCCTATACCTGCCCCATCATTCTGCCTTTCCCAATAGTAATTAAGGGTTCCACTGGCTTCAAAGTTTATGGATACCCCTTCGCAAGCGTCGTAAGGCAACGGTGTTGGAAAATCCAGATAGAGATTATCCGGAGAATGGACAACAATGGGCTGGGTTACCGAATAGGTTGTCCCATCTTTCACCGCACTAAACGTCAGCTGGTAAGTCCCGGGGGTGGGGCAGTTAAAGGTAACAAAAGTGGCATTCGCATCACTCAGGAATGCTGCAGCCGTTCCGCTCCAAGCCGGAGAAGATATGGTGTAAGGGAGCATCGGCGGATTATTAATGACGTCGTAGAAAAAGTAGACATCAGATCCGGAACAAACCGGTTGCGGCCCTGCCATGTTAATTTGGGTTTGGGTTTTATTATTAATCCTTACGGTAAGCGTAGCGAAAGCACTGCTAGCCGTAAAACCCAAAACCACAAGTGTGAAAAGAAGTGAGTAAAGCCTTTTCATAGTATATCAGATTATGTTATTCTTTTTCAATCAAAATCAAATCGTCAAAAAGGGTCAACACCAAGTAAACAAACCACAAATAACCCTAATTTAATGAACGAAAGTAGAGATTTTTTTCTGTGAACAAAAATATATCCCTAAAATTAGTGGGTTAGAGCGACTTAAATGTCGTTTCAACACATCTCTCCAAAATCCCAAAAACTACTCATACAACTGTCTTTCAGTCTATTGCCGACCACACCTTGGCTATTATGTTGCATTTACCTGAATTATACGGTTTAATGCGCTATTGGTTATACCCTTTGCAGTCGGCATATAGAGCCCTTAATTCTCTACAGCCATCAAAAATGCCCGATTTTGGGCATTAATACCCAAAAGAACCTGTTTAAGCCAATTTGCTCTATTTGTAATCAACAAGTTTGCCAAACCCTGTAACCAATTGTTTATCTTTATTTTACGCAGATTGCGCAATTTTAAGGATTCCGAAAACGGACATTATGAATTTGGCGCTAAACCGTGTCGTTATTCAGCACTCTTCCATCTGTTTGAGGGGGATTGAGCTGTTCGCTGTCATTTTTTGTGAAAAAATGGAACAAATTTCTTTTATTTTCGAATACTTATAAAGAGAACAAACCTAAACGATTAAAGGAGGATAAATTATGAAACACCCATGTAAGGCAGCTTGCACAACCGAGCGCCCTTCGCGAGCTCACCGTAAGGTAAACACGCATGAACAACCGAGCGTTTTTTGCGAGTTCGGCGCAGCCAAAATATGGGTG
>CAZKPD010000076.1:9819-11890 GCA_964554585.1 uncultured Rikenellaceae bacterium | reverse complement strand
ACAGTATTGCTACCACTGGTGTTTGAGACCAGCGCGTCTACCAATTCCGCCATCCGGGCGTAATGGAATTCGACCTGCAAATATAGTGGTTTTTTCTTTTGGGCAATAGCAAAATGGGCAGAAGTGATGCAGTGGGCTTAAATTGCACTTTTTACGCTGCTGGGTTTTATCAGTTGCTGAATACTTTTAATGATTCCCTCCGCATCTATCCCACACTCCTTATGTAGCTCCTCGGGCGTTCCGTGATCGATAAACCTATCAGGAATACCCAATCTAACAACGTGCAGGGAGTAGCCATGATCGTTAATCCACTCTAGGATGGCCGAGCCAAATCCGCCGTGAACTGCTCCATCCTCAAGGGTAATAATGGTTTTGAACTGCTTGGCAATTTGCTTTAGCAGCTTTGTATCCAACGGTTTTACAAACCGCATATCGTAGTGGGCTATGCTAATACCCTCTTGCGCTAGTTTCTCTGCGGCTTTTGCAGCGTTAATTCCAATGGGGCCAAGGGTTAGAATGGCTATATCGCTTCCCTCTCGGAGGATTCTTCCGGTACCCACCTCAATGGGTTTAAATGGTTTTTTCCAGTCGGCCATAGAACCATTGCCTCGAGGGTAGCGGATGCTCCATGTGCCCATATTTTCCTGTTGGGCGGTAAACATCAAATTGCGCAATTCTTCCTCGTTATAGGGAGAGCAAACGGTAATATTGGGAACGGTTCGCATATAGGCCAAATCGAACACCCCATGGTGCGTGGCACCATCCTCACCCACCAGTCCACCCCTATCTAGGCAAAATACCACATTGAGCTTTTGCAGGGCTACATCGTGGATTACCTGATCGTAGGCGCGTTGCATAAACGATGAGTAGATATTGCAGAAGGGTATCAGCCCTTCGGTGGACAAACCCGCAGCAAAGGTTACCGCATGTTGCTCGGCAATTCCCACATCAAAAGTGCGATGGGGCATCTCCTTCATCATAATATCCAACGAGCATCCGCTCGGCATTGCAGGGGTAATTCCCACAATACGCTCATTTTGTTTTGCCAGCTCCAGCACGGTGTACCCAAACACTTCTTGAAACTTGGGGGGTGTGGGCACATTGGTGGAAACGATAATCTTTTCTCCGGTGGTTTTGTCAAACAGCCCCGGTGCGTGCCATGCAGGCTGATTCTCTTCGGCAGGGGTAAACCCTTTCCCTTTTACAGTAACACAGTGTAGGAGCTTGGGGCCACGGATATTCTTCAGGTCGTTGAGCACCTGCGTAAGCCGTACCACATCGTGCCCATCCACAGGGCCAAAATATCTGAATCCTAAGGATTCAAACAGATTACTCTGCTTTAGTAATGATGATTTTATGGCATTCTCAATATTTTGAACCATGGAGCGAGCGCTTGGCCCCACTTTATTCATCTTTCCCAAAAGGTTCCAGATGTCGGTTTTAACCCTGTTGTAGGTTTGCGAAGTGGTAATATCCAACAGGTAATCCTTAAGCGCACCCACATTGGGGTCGATGGCCATATTGTTATCGTTAACAATAACCAGAAGATCCGAGTTTAGTGCCCCGGCATTGTTCAGCCCCTCGAAGGCGATTCCTGCCGTAAGCGACCCGTCTCCAATAACAGCAATAGTGTGCCTATCATCATTTTTTAGACCCAGACCAACAGCAATCCCTAATCCGGATGAGATAGAGGTGGAACTATGACCGGTACCAAAAGCGTCGTACTCACTTTCACTTCGTTTTGGGAACCCGCTAATGCCTTTATACTTTCGGTTGGTATGAAACGAATCCCTACGGCCCGTAAGTATTTTGTGCCCATAGGCCTGGTGTCCCACATCCCAAATGAGCCTGTCGTGGGGCGTGTTAAAAACGTAATGGAGGGCTACCGTGAGCTCAACTACCCCCAAACTGGCACCAAAATGCCCCGGGTTTGTTGACACAATATCAGAAACAATCATTCCGCGGGTACTGGGTGATAGTCATTGCGTTCGGTGACGGAGGATACAAGGTATGGGATTGCGGAATGTGTCTCGGAAACAACAGTGCGTGTGTCAAGGTCAAAGACATAGGT
>CAZKPD010000076.1:0-9809 GCA_964554585.1 uncultured Rikenellaceae bacterium | reverse complement strand
CCGCAACTCATTGCTGATGGCCACAAGATCATCTTCCTTAAACTTTTTAAGGTCATCGGGCGAGTTAATTTGGCTGAGTAGCGGATAGTCCATTTACAACAAAATTAAGCGAATAGGTAAAAGCAAACGGTAATTTTTGCTTTGCATCTGCAAAGATAGGTTTTTTACCATTGAAACTAGTCGATTATAAATTAGGTTAAACCGCTCTACAATTTGGTGGAGGATGAATCTTTTGGATGGCAAGCTTTAGGATGGGTTTACTGAGGGGTTATAACCCGGTTGATTATCCTTTTTTCTCCGAATCACCACCATTTCGCACTCCTTGCAGTTGAACTTAAGCTCATAAAGATCCTTGTCGTTGGAGATAAAGATGGGCAGATTTTTTCGGTACGAAGGGTTAAGCTTTAGGCAGTTTCCCTGCTCATGCAAAATGCAATGCTTGGTGGTCATAACCACATCATCGTTATAGCTCTTTTGCAGTTCGTACCCATACTCTTTTACCGTTGATCCGTGATTATTAAAGAATTGCTCGGCCCAACGATTTATCACATTACCGTTTTTTTGGATCTCCTTTTCCGGGTAGGGGTACTGGTTTTTAGGTAATTCGCTGTCTGTGGGTCTGTAATGCTCAATCCGCTTTTGGGCGTGAGCCTCCAGCGCTTGACGCCTTAGGGCGTTTAGCTCCGATGTGGGGATAAACCACTCCTGTTGGGTTTTAACGGTTAGCTGGGTAAGCTCAAAGGGCGTATTTCCTGTTTTGGCTAGCTGCTTTTGGGTTTGATTGGCTGCTTGAGCGCTATTTCTAGGTTCTTGCACGTTAAGCGATGCAGAGGTTTGTGAGTAAATCCCATCCTCATCGGTAATGTGTAGGGTAAATTGGCGCGATGGGTTTTCTTCAAAATGCATCTTGACACCAATTTTACGTTGTGCTGTTTCCTTTTTAAAAATAGAGCTAAAAAGGTGATTGTAATTCCTGTATATGGTTGCGCCTTTGGATAGCTTCTCCATGCTCAACGGAAAAATCAATCCATTTTCAACCCTGTTTACCTTAATCCCTTGCAGCTGGCCGTTTGCATCAAAAAAGCAGAGCCCATCGCCGTTTGCTATATCATGCTTTTGCTTGAGCTTAAAGCTGTTTTGTGCCACAGTCTCAACCTCACCCATGGGTTCACCAATGGCCTTTGGTGAGTTTATCGACCAGATATCCTTTTGCCTATCATTAACAAAGTAGGAGGTAAATCCTCGGTTAAAACTTTTAAACGGGTCGGGGTTAAATTGGGGTATACTCTTTCCCGATGAAGCCCTTTTGAGCTCAGGCTTTCGCTCCAAAATGGCATCAATTCTTTGCCGATAGTGGGCAGTAATGTTGGCTACGTAATCCTTATCCTTTAGCCTGCCTTCAATCTTAAATGACGAGATTCCTGCATCAATCAGCGATTCCAACTTATCCGAAAGATTTAGATCTTTCATGGAGAGCAGGTGTTTATTGCTCACAATCGTTCGACCATTGCCATCAATCATATTGTAAGGCAGCCGGCACGGCTGGGCGCATTCCCCTCTGTTGGCCGAACGCCCATTGATACTTTGGCTCATATAGCACTGTCCGCTATAGCTCACACATAGGGCTCCATGAACAAAGTACTCCAATGCCACATCCGTTTCCTTTTTAATTTGGGCAATTTGCCCAAGGTTGAGCTCACGGGCTAATACCACCTGTTCAAATCCTACTTCTTGTAAAAAACGAATCTTTTGGGGTGTGCGGTTGTCCATTTGCGTGCTGGCATGAATAGCCATGGGGGGTAATCCGGCTTCGAGCAAACCAAGGTCTTGGATAATCAGAGCATCCACCCCCACACGGTAGAGCTGCCAAGCCATTGCAATAGCGTCATCCATTTCGTGATCAAAAATCAGGGTATTGAGGGTGACAAATACCTTAGCTCCGTATAGATGTGCATGCTGTACCAGCTGTTCGATATGCTCCATGGGGTTTGCCGCCGATTTGCGCGCTCCAAAATCCGCAGCCCCAATATATACGGCATCGGCACCATGGTTAATGGCAGCCAAACCGCATTCAAGGTTTTTTGCAGGGGCAAGCAGTTCAATCAACCGTTTTGAAACCGGCATAGCAGTGTGTTAATTGCAAACAAAAAGAAAGTTGTATATCAAAATGCAAAAGTAATACCTTTTGAGAACTTAATAGGCAATGGGCTGTTGTGGAATGTTTTTCTGCATAACCCCCTTTTTCTGTTACTAAGGTTACTCTAGTGGCGAAAAGTTGCAATTATCTCCTTATTTACGATATATTTGCTTCATTATTCATAACCTCAAAATTCAGTCCCATGAACATTAAAAGTTACAAGATGCTATGGATTGCCCTTGTGGGCATAGCTATCCAATCGTGTGTTCCGGCCAAAGAGTTTCAAGCGCTTCAAGATAAAAACAGGGAATGCGAAGCGGATCGGGAGCTATACTATACTGAGAACGAGGCGCTGACCAAAAAGAATAAGGAGCAAGCCTCAGAGATTCGGGTTATGAAAGGAGAGATTGAACAGCTGGTGGCCGACAGCACCAAAAGGGCTGTAGAGCTCTCTAGGCTGAAGGATGAGAAAGCCAAACTTGAAAAACGTTATGCCGAGCTGCAGAATGTGCAGGAGAGCTTTTTGGCAGGCACCCAAAAGGAGTCGAGGAGGGTATTGGCGCAGCTGCAATCAACACAAGAAGAGCTGCAGCAGAAAGAGGATGCGCTAAAGGAGATGGAGAGGCAGCTTAACCTTCGCCGTAAGAATTTAGAGGAGCTACAATCCTATTTGGGCGGATTAAAGGATGAGCTAGAAACTAGGAACGTGCGGATTCGAGAGATGGAAGCCATTTTAGCACGACAAGATTCTGCTGTTAACGCCCTTAGGCGAAAGGTGAGCGATGCGCTCTTCGGTTTTGAGGGAAAAGGCTTAACGGTACAGCTTAAAAACGGGAAAGTGTATGTTTCGCTTGATGAGCAGCTGATGTTTAAATCGGGTAGCCATGTGGTGGACGCCAATGGAGCCAAAGCGCTTAGAGAGCTGATTCCTGTGCTTGAGCAGAATAAGGATATTAATATTTTGGTTGAAGGCCATACCGACGATGTGCCTTTCCCGCAAAGGGGTGAGCTTTTTGATAACTGGGACCTGAGCGTTAAGCGGGCCACCTCCATTGTGCGAATTCTTTTGGATAAATCCAAGATTGACCCTGCACGCATATCGGCTTCGGGCCGAAGCCAGTACCAACCGGTTGATTCGCAAAAAACAGCGGCTGCTCGACAAAAAAACCGTCGAACAGAGATTATACTTACTCCTAAGCTGGACGAGCTATTTGAGATGCTTGAGGCCAACTAGTGCCCCTTTGAGATAGGTGTCATGGTCAGGTATGGCTAATCTCAACTTTTCATTGATACGCCCGGCGGCTATTGTGAGATGTTTTAGTTTTTAATATCCCTTTTTAATAAAACCTAGAGCTATGAAAAGGAAAAGCATAATTACAGCCATTGTAACCCTACTGGTGGCATTAACCGTTTATTTGTCGGTACCTCAAAATCATTATATTGTAAAGGCGCTGATTCATCAGAAACCGAAAATTTATCATAACACCATTTTTGCCAATCGTGAGATCGCTATTGGCACTCCTGAGCCATGGCAAACCCATCCGCTTTTTAATACCTATGAGCTGCTGCAGGAGCAGCAGGATGGCCTAGGGAAATATAGAACAGTTGCCTTTCTGGTGGCTCGCGATTCTCTGCTGCTTTTCGAAAAGTATTGGGATGGGTACGGACCACAGTCTCACTCCAACTCTTTCTCCATGGCAAAGAGTATTGTTAGCCTGTTATTGGGTTGTGCTATTGATGATGGCTTTATTGAAAGCTTAGATCAGCCTGTTGGCAATTTTCTGGATGAGTTTAAGGAAGGCGAAAAATCGAAAATAACCATTCGCCATTTGCTGACTATGAGCTCAGGGTTAAGCTGGGATGAGGCCTATTCAAGCCTGTTTTCAACCACAACGCGAGCCTACTACGGAAAATACTTGAGCAAGCAAGTGCTCAACCAAACCGTTGTGTCAGAGCCCGGAAAAGAGTATAACTATTTGAGCGGGGATACCCAGCTCCTCTCCATGATTATTGCCAAGGCAGTGGGAAAAAACCTATCCCAATACATGTCAGAGAAAATTTGGAGCCAAATAGGAGCCGAAGAGGTAGCCCTATGGAGCCTCGATAGAGAAGGAGGGATAGAGAAGGCGTACTGCTGCTTTAACAGTAATGCGCGAGATTTTGCCCGTATTGGCCGGTTAATTTTGAATAATGGGGCGTGGAACGGTAATCAGCTTATATCACAGGGCTATTTAAGCGAAATCCTTCATCCCACAAGTTATTTGGTCGATAAGCAGCTGGGAGGCATTCCCACCGAACGCTATGGTCATCAATGGTGGTTTACCACCCATAGGGATTACCCGGTAATTTTTGCTCGTGGTATTTTAGGGCAGTACATCTTTGTAATTCCCGATTTAAATGTGGTTGCGGTTAGGTTGGGGCATGAGCGCGACAAGGAGAGCATAGGAGGGCAGCCCATTGACATTTTTGTGTACCTCGACATTGTTATGGATATAGAGCAGAGTACACGTTAATTATTGAATTTTAGGTATGGATAAACTTCGGGTAAAGCTACTTGCTTTTGCAGCTGCCGATGCGCAGGAGTTCACCAAAGGCAAGCGGCGTTTAAAGAATCTTTTTAAGCAGGACGTTGTCGAATTTGTGGATAAGGATCCCGATGTGCTGGTTTTTCTTAGCGGTGGGGCAGAACGTAATGCCCTGCAATCGGTTCGCGAGTTTAGTTTTTATTTGCTTTTGGCATCATCCGTTGGAAACTCATGGGCTGCTGCCACTGAGGTAAAAGCGTGGATGAATCAGAATCATATCGACAGCCTGCTAATCGATCAGGATAGCCCTATGGCGCCTGAGCTGATAGATAATTTACACAGGGTAAAGAATGGGCTTAAACGGCTTAGAGGACAGCGTTTTGGCCTTGTGGGTGATGTGTCCGACTGGTTGGTTAACTCTAATATTGATGCTTTTACCATAAAATCGAAGTTGGGGATTGAAAGGGTTGATATCCCCTGGGAACGGGTTTCATTCGATCGGGTGAAGAAAGTTTCCTCCGACTTTTTAAGCTTTTTCCCATCCGATAGTACGGAAGAGCTCACCCAATCGGGTGTGATTTACGAAGGGCTCTCCGAGGTGATCCGCAGGTACGATCTTACTGCGCTAACGGTTCAGTGCTTTTCGCTTATTCAAAAAAGAGAAACTACAGCCTGTTTGCCCCTCTCAAAGCTATCGATGGATGGGATTACGGCTGCATGTGAGGGGGATATGTGCAGCCTTTTGGGGATGATGATCACCAAAGAGCTGTTTGGGGTTGTACCCTGGATGGCAAACACCAATTATGTGGACGAGAAAGCAAACAGCATAACCTTTTCGCATTGTACTGTTCCCGCCAATCTGCTCAAAAAGTTTAAGGTTACAACCCATTTTGAATCCGGAAAGGGGATGGCTGTACAGGGCGAGTTAAAGGCTGAGGAGGTAACCATAGTGCGTATCGACCACACCCTAACCAAGATGTTTGTGGGGAAAGGGGTAATTATTCCTTCAGAACATAATGAGTATATGTGCCGAACGCAGATTGTTGTTCGGGTGGAAGAGGAGGTTGTACGCTATTTCTTGGATAACCCGCTGGGGAATCACCATATTATTGTGCCCGACGATTACGCGCTGGGGTTTGAGCTGGCTGCTCGCTTGCTAAGAATGGAGTTGGTCTAGCTTTGGTAAGCTAGACCATACATGAACGGTTACACCGTCATGATCTCTTCCTCTTTAACTGCAAGGAGTTCGTCAACTTTTTTGATATACTCGTCGGTTAGCTTTTGAACATCGGCTTCCGAGTTCTTCACCACATCCTCAGAGAGACCGTCCTTTTGAAGTTTCTTAAATCCTTCGTTGGCATCCCTACGCGAGTTGCGAATGCTCACCTTAGCGTTTTCACCTTCGGTGCGAACCTGCTTAACCAGCTGCTTCCTTCGGTCTTCGGTTAGTACAGGAACTGCAATTCGGATTGTTTCTCCGTTATTTTGAGGATTAAAACCTAAGTTGGCCGCCATAATCGCCTTTTCAATGGGCTCAATCATGTTCTTTTCCCAAGGTTGAATGGCAATGGTTCGAGCATCAAGGGTACCTACGTTTGAAACCTGTTGTAGAGGAGTAGGTGTGCCGTAGTAGTCAACCATAACCCCTGCAACCATTGCAGGATTTGCTTTTCCGGCTCTGATATTTTTCAGTTCGCCCTCAAGGTGAGCAATGGTTTTCTTCATTGCCTCTTGGGTTTCTTCAATTAGTAGAATAGCTTCATCTTCCATGGTAATACGTATTTAGGCAGTAAAATTATTTAATTCTTAACCAATGTGCCAACATTTTCACCTAAAACAACCTTTTTTAGGTTGCCCTCTTTGTTCATATCAAAAACGATAATGGGCAGCTTATTCTCGCTACACATGGTAAATGCGGTAAGATCCATAATTTTCAGCTTCTGCTCATATGCTTGGCTAAAAGTGAGCGAATCGTAACGTGTAGCATTGGGGAATTTTTCGGGGTCGGCAGTGTACACGCCATCAATGCGGGTACCTTTAAGCAGCGCTTCGGCCTCAATCTCTATACCCCTAAGCGCTGATGCGGTATCGGTGGTAAAGAACGGATTGCCGGTTCCTCCGGCAATTATAACGGCGTAGCCTTCGGCGAAGGCTTGTAGCACCTTTGCCTTGGTGTAGAGCTCGCCAATGGGCTCCATCTTGGTTGCAGTAAACAGCTTAATCTTGCCGCCTAGAGCTTCGATGGCACTTTGGATGGCTAGGCTGTTGATTACTGTAGCCAGCATACCCATCTGGTCGCCCTTTACCCGGTCAACCCCTTTGCTCAGACCGCTAAGGCCACGAAAGATATTTCCTCCTCCAATAACAATTCCTACCTGAACGCCCAGCTCAGAAATCTCTTTTACCTGTTTGGCATAGGTGTTAACCACTTGAGTGCTTATTCCGTAGCTCTCACTTCCCATTAGCGCTTCACCGCTTAATTTGAGCAGAATCCTTTTATATTTTATCATGATTGACAGGGTTTGATGGGTAAAAATAGTAAAAAGGCCGAGATTTTCAGCAGCTTTTTCCTAAGAGCATTAAAAAAGGCTGTCAATAGTTTGACAGCCTTTAGGAGTATCTTATGGTTCGAATGCTTACGCATTAAGAGAAACACGCTTAAAACCAATAACTTTAAGATCCTTATCAGAGTTTTGAAGATATCCTTTGATGTTCATCTTGTTATCTTTGATAAAATCTTGGTTCATCAGGGTGTTCTCTTTAAAGAACTTTTGAAGTTTGCCCTGTGCAATCTTATCAAGCATATTTTCGGGTTTTCCTTCCAAACGTGCTTGCTCGCGGCCAATCTCCAGCTCTTGGTTGCGTACCTTTTCAGGAACATCTTCCATATCAACAGAGATAGGATTCATTGCTGCTACCTGCATAGCCACGTCTTTACCAATCTGCTCGTCAAGAAGAGGTTTATTGAATGCTACCATAACGGAGAGCTTGTTTCCGGGGTGGATGTAGAAAACCACCTTCTCACCTTCAAGCTTTTCGTAGTATGAAAGCTCAAATTTCTCACCGGTTACGCCCGATTGGTCCATTACCAAATCTTGAATTTTTCTACCGTCAATCTCAAGGTTCTTAAGAGCCTCAAGGTCAGCAGGCAGTTTATCAAGAGCCACGTTAAGTATTTTGGTGGTTAGGCCAACAAAGTCTTCGTTCTTGGCTACAAAGTCGGTTTCGCAATTAAGAACTACCATGGCACCTTTTTTACCATCGGCAGAAACAGTTGCAAGGGCTGCACCCTCACCGGCTTCGCGGTCGGCACGCTTATTGGCAATTGCTTTTCCGCGTTCGCGGATAAGCTCTACAGCCTTTTCCAGGTCGCCATTGGCTTCTGCTAATGCGTTTTTGCAATCCATCATACCGGCACCGGTAAGCTTGCGGAGTTTTACTATATCGGTTGTTTTAACTTCAGACATTGTAAATCAATTTAATGGGTTAAAAAATTTATTCCTCTGTATTGGTCTCCTCCTCAGGTTTTTCCTCTTTCTCAGCTTTTACTGCAGGCTTGGCTTTAGCCGTTTTGGCGGTTTTGCGAGCACGTGTGCGAGCGGGTTTTTCATCACCATCATCCTGAGTGGTATCGGGCTCTTTGTCTTTCTCCACTTTTCTTTCCTCTAATCCTTCAGCAATGGCTTCAACCATACGGCCAACAATTAGTGAGATAGACTTGGAAGCATCATCGTTTGATGGGATTACAAAGTCAATGGGTGAGGGGTCGCAGCAGGTATCAACCATTGCGAACACAGGGATATTTAGTTTGTTAGCTTCGCTAACAGCAATATACTCTTTTTGAACGTCAACCACGAATAGGGCTGCAGGAAGTCTGGTCAGGTCAGAGATTGAACCCAAGTTGCGCTCCAACTTGGTTCTTTGTCTGCTCACCTGTAATCTTTCACGCTTCGAAAGGTTATTAAACGTACCGTCTTCCATCATTTTGTCAATGGTTGACATCTTTTTTACTGCCTTACGGATGGTAGGGAAGTTGGTAAGCATACCGCCGGGCCAACGCTCGGTTACGTATGGCATATTCACTTGTTCCGCTTTTTCGGCAACAATGTCTTTAGCCTGCTTTTTGGTGGCAACAAAAAGCACCTTACGACCCGATTTGGCTATCTGCTTCATGGCAGCAGCAGCGTCATCAATCTTAATGGCTGTTTTCTGAAGGTCAATGATGTGGATTCCGTTGCGCTCCATAAAAATGTAGGGAGCCATTTTAGGATTCCATTTGCGTTTGAGGTGTCCAAAATGCACGCCGGCATCAAGGAGTTCTTTAAAATCAGTTTTTGGCATTTTTTAAAAATTATAGTTATTAAAAAATAATGGCAATTCCTTGGTAGTTTCGTATTACTGAAAGTCCAAGCAATTTACAGCAAAGCTGTTTGCCAAATAGTTGATGTAAACGATTAACGTTTGCTGAACTGGAATTTCTTTCTTGCTCCGGGTTGTCCGGGTTTCTTACGCTCTACTACCCTTGGGTCGCGAGTCATAAATCCGTGAGCCTTGAGCACGGGTTTGTTCTCCTCGTTCACTTTTACTAAAGCTCTGGAGATTCCCAAGCGTAAAGCTTCGGCTTGCCCTTTGATTCCACCTCCATCCAAGTTGGCTTTTACATCGTAGTTGCCAAGCTGGTTAAGGGTTTCGAAGGGTTGGTTTACGATATACTGAAGAAGCTCAGAGGGAAAATAATCCTTTAGCTCTTTACCGTTAATGGTAACATTGCCTTTACCAGCCTGTAGGTAAACACGTGCTACAGCGCTTTTTCTTCTTCCCGTTGCGTTATATACCTGCATAACTGTTATTTAATTGAGTTTAACTTAAGTTCTTTAGGCTGTTGTGCCTCATGCTTGTGGTCGGGCCCGGCATACACGTATAGATTACCGTATATTTTGGCTCCCAAACGGTTTTTAGGTAGCATACCCTTAACCGCATGCTCAATAATAGCAGTGGGTTTCTTTGCAAGCCAATCCTTTGGGGTTGCGTTGCGCTTACCTCCGGGGTAACCGGTGTAGTGGTAATACTGTTTTTCGGTCATCTTATCTCCTGTAAGACGTACCTTTTCAGCGTTGATTACGATAACATTATCGCCACAATCAACG